>NZ_SOGI01000008.1:0-123095 GCF_004403385.1 Cryobacterium sp. TMT4-31 | reverse complement strand
AACGGCTCGACGCAGCCACCCCGCGAGAAGCCCTGCATCAGCTACTCTCAGACCAAGAAAACAGCGGTGTTGCATCGACCAGTTGAATCCACCCCCGGCACACCGGGCGCATATGTCCGCATGGGCAACAGGTGCGGCTGCCTGACCGGCTAGCGACGGGTGGACACCGTCACGGTGAACTTGGTGTTGCGGCCGACCTGATGGGTCGGTCCCACGATGCGGGTGAGGGCGGGGCGATAGCCGAGGTGGGTGTTCCACACGGTCCACAATTCGCCGCCGGGGCGCAGGACTCTGGCCGCATCCTCGAAGAGCTTCAGGGCGATGCCGGCGTGCACCGACGACCCGATGTGGAACGGCGGGTTCAGCAGGATCAGCTCGGCGGACGCGTCGGGTTGCGCGCTCAGCGCGTCGTCGCGCAGCACCCGCACCCGATCCATTACGCCGTTGGCCGACATGGTGGCCAAGGCGGAGGCGACGGCCGCGGCGGACTGGTCGCTCGCCACCAGCTGCAGGCCGGGGCGACGCTGGGCGAGGGCGGCCGCGAGCACCCCGGTACCGCAGCCCAGGTCGACGGCGGTGACGGCATCCGGCTTCATGCGGTCGAGGAATTCGAGCAGGTAGCGGGTGCCGATGTCGATGGTGGTGCCGGCGAAGGCGGCGCCGTGGGCGCAGACGGTGAGACCCAGGTCGGGGTGCTCGACCGTACGCGGCCACGCCGGGCCGGCCTGGTCAGTGCTGTCCGAGACCGTCGGCTGCGTAATGATCAGGACACGCGACTTCTGCCGCGCCGGCGTGACGTGCAGCTCGCCGAAGTGCCGGCGCAGCACCTCGTTCATGGCCACAGTCATGTGCTTGATGCGGCCACCGGCGACCACGGTCACGTCGGGGGCGGCGAAGCGGGCGATGGTGCCGGCCAGCTCGTCGAGGGCGGCCAGGCTGCGCGGCAGCTGCAGCAGCACCAGGCGGGCCCCGGTGAACAGCTCGGCGCCCAGCTGCACATGCCGGTACGCCCCGGTGAGGCCGGCCAGATCGGGCACGCTGCTCGCCAGATCGGCCGCGTTGTGATCGAGGGCGTGTTCGCCGGAGAGCGCGTCCTGGTAGACGCGCACCTCAGGCTGCGCTCCCAGCCGCGCGGTCAGCTGCGCCACCGCCGCGAGCGTCAGGGCACCGTAGTGGTCCTCGAGCACCACGACCTCGCCGACACCGGCCGTGGCCAGTCCCGCCGCGGCCTCGTCCAGGATCAGCCGGTCGCTCGCGTCGACGGCGAAAAGATTGGTCGCCTCGACATCGGGCCAGCGGCGCAGGCGCTCGAAAGGAAAGTCAGGCATCCGCTCAGAATAGCCGCCAGGGACTCGAACGGCTCAGCGAGGCCGGTGCGGCGTGGGACAATAAGAGACCCCTTCACCCAACCGTCACGGACACCGCACCTTATGGCCCACAACCTCAGCGATCTGCAGATCGCGCGCCTCGTCGGGCCACAGGCATATTCGCGTGGGGTGCGTTACGCCAAGGAGGGCCGGGTTGAAGACCAGGTCTGGCAGCTGGGCGGCAGCCGCCTGCTCGGCACCGTCGGCGGCACCCAGGCCCGACCCTATGACGTCACCGTGACATTTCAGCAGGATTCCAACGGCACCGTGGTGCGCGCATCCGGCACCTGCAGCTGCCCGATGGGCCTGAACTGCAAGCACGTCGTCGCACTGCTGCTGGCCAGCCGGTCCACGGCCGCCGACCTCGCCCGTGCACGCTCGGCAGATTCCCAGCGTCCCCACACCAGTGCCCCCGCCACCTGGCAGAGTGCCCTGGCACCGCTCACCAGGGCGCCGGAGGCCGAGCCGCCGACGGGCACCGCCCTCGCCCTGCAGTTCGAGTTACTGCCGCCGCCGCGCGCCGCGCGGCTGCCCGCCCCGAGCGTGTCGCTCGCCCGCCTGGGCGTGCGCCCGATGGTGCGCGGCAAGAAGGGCAAGTGGATCCGCGGCAACCTCACCTGGGACAACCTCTCCTACTCCCGCGGCATGCTCAACCGCGCCCAGTTGCGGGTGCTCTCCGCCATCTTCGAGCTCTACTCCTCCGGCCAGCGTTACCACGTGACCACCGACCCGTGGCTGCACCTGGACGGGTTCGCCAACCGCGCCCTCTGGGGTCTGCTCGGCGAGGCCCGCGAGGCCGGCATCCCCTTCATCGGCACCACACCCGGACAGGAGCCGGTGACGGTCTCGGACGAACCCGCCGAACTGTCGCTCGACATCCGCCGCGACCACGGCGGCCTCACCCTCTCCCCCACCGTCTCCCTCGGCGGCCAGTTGCTCGACCGCAGCGCCCTGGGCTACATCGGTGACCCGGCGCACGGCCTGTTCACCTGGACGACCACCAGCACCGACATGCGCCTCACCATCGCCCCCCTCGCGCGCCAGCTCGGCCGCGACCTGCGGGTTCTCGCCTCGGCGCACACCCCCATCACGATTCCGCCCGACGAGGAGAACGTCTTCCTCGCCGACTTCTACCCGTTCCTGCGCGGCCAGCTCTCGCTGATCAGCACCGACGAGTCGTTCGACCTGCCCGACACCGCCCGCCCGGTGCTGGCCCTGTCGATCATCGCCCACGCGGATGCCCGCATCGGCTTGCACTGGGAGTGGCAGTACACCGGCGGTGCCGGCGCCTCGGGCGCCCCGGCCATCGCGCCCCTGCACGGCCCGGCCACCGACGACGCCCCGGCCGGCTACCGGGACACGGCCGACGAGGCCCGCATCCTGCATGCCGTCAGCGGCATATTCGCGGGATTCCCCGCCCACCAGCCGGCCTTGTTCGCCGCGGAGCTGACCGGTTCAGCCGGCGCTGCCGATTCCCCGGGCATCCTGCGCGCCGACGCCACCCTCGACGGCGCCCGCATGATCGAGTTCCTCGAGGCCGTGCTGCCGGTGCTCGAGGCCACGGACGACCTGCTCGTGCAGTTCGTCGGCGACGCCCCGGAGTACCGCGAGGCCGCCGAGCCGCCCACCCTCACCTTCGCCACCTCGGCGCGGGCCGAGAGCCGGGACTGGTTCGACCTCTCGGTGCGGGTCACCGTCGACGGCGAGGATGTGCCCTTCGACGAGGTCTTCAGGGCCCTGGCCACCGGCCAGGAACTGATGATCCTGCCGGACGGCACCTACTTCAGCCTGGACCGGCCCGAACTGCAACAGCTGCGCCACCTCATCGAAGAGGCCCGCGGCCTGCAGGACTCCCCGAACGACTCGCTGCGCATCAACCGGGCCCAGTCCGACCTCTGGGAGGAACTGCAGGACCTCGGCAGTGCCGAAGCCGAGGCCGCCGCCTGGCGTGACACCCTCGCCGGCCTCGCCAACGGCGCCACGATCGCGCACCGGGAGCTGCCCGCCGCCGTGCAGGCATCGCTCCGGCCCTACCAGCAGACCGGGTTCGACTGGCTCGGCTTCCTCTACGACACCGGCCTCGGCGGCGTCCTCGCCGACGACATGGGCCTGGGCAAGACCCTGCAGGCCATCGCTCTCATCGTCGACGCCCGCGAACGACAGAGCGAACGCCGCCCGTTCCTGGTCGTCGCGCCCACCAGCGTGGTGCACAACTGGGCCACCGAGTGCGCCAGGTTCGCCCCCGGCCTCTCGGTCGCCGCGATCACCGAGACCACCGCCAAGCGCGGTGCGTCTCTGGCCGAGGCCGTGACCACGGCGGATGTCGTGATCACCTCGTACACCCTGTTCAGGCTCGATTTCGACGAGTACGACGCCGTCAGCTGGGCGGGCCTGCTGCTCGACGAGGCCCAGTTCGTGAAGAACCACAAGTCCAGGGCGCACCAGTGTGCCAAGCGGCTGCAGGCCCCGTTCAAGCTCGCCATCACCGGCACGCCGCTGGAGAACAACCTGATGGAACTGTGGTCGCTGCTCTCGATCACCGCCCCCGGCCTGTTCCCCAGCGCCGCCCGCTTCTCCGACTACTACCAGCGGCCCATCGAGACGCAAGCCGACGGTGACAGGCTCGGCCAGCTGCGCCGGCGCATCCGCCCGTTCATGCTGCGCCGCACCAAGGACCAGGTGGCCAGCGACCTGCCCGCCAAGCAGGAGCAGGTGCTCGAACTCGAACTGCACCCGCGCCACCGCCGGGTGTATCAGATGCACCTGCAGCGCGAACGGCAGAAGGTGCTCGGACTGCTCGGCGACCTCAACCAGAACCGGTTCGAGATCTTCCGGTCGATCACCATGCTGCGCCAGCTCAGCCTGGATGCGAGCCTGTACGACGACAAGTACGCCGACATCCCCTCGAGCAAGCTGGATGTGCTCATGGAGCTACTCGAAGACGTCGTCGCCGAGGGGCACCGCACTCTGATATTCAGCCAGTTCACCGGCTATCTCGCCAAGGTGCGCACCCGCCTCGACGCCGCCGGCGTGACTTACTCCTACCTGGACGGGCGCACCCGCAACCGGGCCGCGGCGATCGACGGGTTCAAGAACGGCGACACCTCGGTGTTCCTGATCAGCCTCAAGGCCGGTGGCTTCGGCCTCAACCTCACCGAGGCCGACTACTGCATCCTGCTCGACCCCTGGTGGAACCCCGCCGCCGAGGCGCAGGCCGTTGACCGGGCACACCGCATCGGCCAGACCAAGAACGTGATGGTCTACCGTCTGGTGGCCACCGACACGATCGAGGAGAAGGTGATGGCGCTCAAGGCCGTCAAGGCCAAACTCTTCGACAGCGTCATGACCGATGGCGGCGCCCAGGGAACCGGCCAGGGGCTCACAGCCTCCGACATCCGCGAACTGCTCGAGTAGCGCCGGACGTGACCGATATTCCCGCCGGCCCGGCGGCCGACCAGGCTGTCGATCACGCCGTCGACCAGGCCGTCGAGGCCCGCGAGCGGCTCAAGCAGGCCGCTCGGCGCGCCCACCGCAGCCGGTCGGTGCGGGCCTCCGCCCGGCTCGGGCTGCTCGCCAACGGCCTGGTGCACGCCCTGATCGGAGGAATCGGCCTGCGCATCGCGAACGGCCAGCCCGGCGAAGCCGACCAGCTCGGCGCGCTGAGCGCCATCGCCAACGGCCCCGGCGGCATTGCCGTGCTCTGGTTGTCGACGGTGTCGTTGTGGGGCCTGGCGCTCTGGCAGGGCACCAACGCCGCGTTCAGCGTGGCGCCCAATCGACGGGTCCTCGTGTTCCGCCGCTGCCTCAACGTCGGCAAGGCCCTCGGCTTCGCACTGCTGGGCACCGTCACGTTCGCGGTCGCGCTCGGCGCCAGGGCCGGCGGCGCCGAGACGGTGCGGCGCGCCGACGACGCCATCGTGGAGAGCCCCGTGGGCCTGTTCCTGCTGCTGGTCGTGGGCAGCACCGTGGCCATCATCGGCGGCGGCCTCGTCTGGCGTGGTCTGCGACGCAACTTCCGCGAGGAGCTGCGCTACCTCTGGGGGCCCACCAAGGTCATCGTGCTCGGCCTGGGAGTGTTCGGCCACGTCACCAAGGGGATCGCGTTCCTGGTCACCGGCGGGCTACTGCTCGCCGCCGCCGTGTTCGCCGATGTGCGCTGGGTGGGTGGCCTGGACGCCGGGCTGCGCTACCTGCTCACCCTGCAATCGGGCCCGATCCTGCTCAACGTCGTCGCTGCGGGCCTGATCGCTTTCGGACTGTACCTGGTGGCCCGGGCGGCGTTCCTGCGGCACTAACAGCCGAACAGCGCAGTCAGGCTGAGAGTTGGATGAGGGCCCGACGATCTGCTTCAATTTCGAAGTACTCTGTGGGCATGGACATTCGCGAGATCCCCCTCACCGCCGCCGACGGCTCCACCACCTCGCTGGCCGAGTACGCCGACAAGGTTGTGCTCGTGGTCAACGTCGCCTCCCGCTGCGGCCTGACACCGCAGTACGAGACCCTCGAACAGCTGCAGCGCACGTACGCCGACCAGGGCTTCACAGTGCTCGGCTTCCCCTGCAACCAGTTCGCCCTCGGCGAGACCGGATCGAGCGAGAAGATCGCCGAATTCTGCTCCACCACCTACGGCGTCACCTTCCCGCTGATGGAGAAGACGAAGGTGAACGGTGGCTCCCAGCATCCGCTCTACGCCGAGCTCACCCAAATGCCGGATGGCGCGGGCAAGGCCGGCAAGGTCAAGTGGAACTTCGAGAAGTTCGTGATCTCGCCCTCCGGTGCGGTCCAGCGGTTCCGCCCGACCACCCTGCCCGACTCCCCCGAGGTCATCGCGGCTATCGAGTCCGGCCTGGCGGAGCTGAAGCCCGCCGCCTAACCGTTCTCGGAGTTCGGCACCCCGTAGGACGCCGCGCTGTGCATCTCGATGGCCACATACGGTTCGTCGCCGACCACCCAGGCGTTGTGCCCGGACGGAATGAGGTAGGAATCGCCGACGGTGATGGTGGCCGTGGCCCCGTCGTCGAGCATGACCTCCAGGGTGCCCGACAGGCAGTAGCCCACGTGCAGGAGGCGACAGGAATCGGTGTTCACCGTCGGCTTGATGTTGTCGGCCCACGTCCAGCCCGGCTGCATCGTCATACGGCCGACCGAGAACTCGTCCAGGTGGTTCAGTTCCAGCAGAGTCTTCTCCGGCGCGCGACGCTCGTCAGGCGTGCTGTGCGACTTGACCTGCAGGGTGTGCGCAGTGGTGGCCATGGTGTCTTCCCAACTCTGGCGGGCCCATCAAGAAGGTCGGACACGCGGCCCACCCTGACGTGCCTGGCACGTGACCGAGCCAGACTAAACCCACCTGGCGAGGCCTGAAAGCCCGGGCTCGGATCTCCGTGAGCGAGCACCGACTGTTCCCCATCCAATAGTGGTTGAGGTGGGCGGCTAGGAACCGAACGCCAGGCGGGCGTCGGCATACGTGGCGGCGACCGTCGTGGTGCCGGTGCCGGTGCCAGGGGCGTCGGCGTCGGCGTTGATGTCGACGGGGGCGGGGGCGTCGTCGAAGCGGCGCACCGGTTGTGCGTCCAGGTCGCCGGGCTCCGTGGTCCAGGCGCGCGGGGTCCAGGCGGGCCAGCCGGGATCTCCGTCGTTGATGAAGGACACCGCGGCTCCGTGCACCTCGTCGGCCAGCCGCTGGGACGGGGCGGGACCGGCCAGCGCCGCCACCCGCGGGGCGTCCAGCGCATCGAAGAAGAACGGCAGATCGAGGCAGTGCAGCGCCCCGCCGAGGGTGGGCGAGCGCCACGCGAACGCCCAGAGCCAGCTGGGCGCCGCATCCGTTGTGGCGGCCTCTGCCCTCGCTTCGGCGACCCGCAGCATGACGCCGCGGATGGCGCGGTCGGAGGCGAACTGGCCCAGCAGTTCGGCGGTACCGAGCCTGTCGTGCGCCGCGGCGTACGCCCGCGCCGACGGCGCGGCGACGCCGAGACGGCCGAGCACTTCCGCGGCATCTTCGCCGGCCAACTCGTCGGTGAGGTCGGCTATGGCGAAGTTGAATTCGTGGTCGGTGCTGCCCAGCATCAACGGCTTGGCGGCGCCGATGCCCGCCCGCACGGCGTCGACCGTGGCCAACGGGACCAGGTCGCCGTCGACGACCGGTCCGAACGGGAGACCGGCTACGAGGGCGTTCGCGATCTCGCCCAGCGGGCCGGCGGGGGTGCCGGCGGCGAAGGCCGTCGCCCGCGGCTGCTCGGCGAGGATCTGGTTTTCGGTGAGCGCCCCGAGTCCCGCCCGGGTGGGCGCAACGCCGGCCAGGGCGGCCAGGCGCCGACCGGTCCGCTCCGCTTGGTCGGGCACGAGATAGGTGGCCACCCCGGAGATGACGATGGCCCGCGCGAACAGCGGTTGCGCCCGCGGCATCGTCAACAGGGTGAGCACGGCGCCGCCGCCCGCGGATTGCCCGGCGATCGTTACCCGGGCCGGGTCGCCGCCGAAGACCTGGATGTTGTCGCGTACCCACGCGAGCGCCAGCAGCCAGTCGAGCACGCCGCGGTTCAGCGGCGCATCCTCGATCCACCCGAAGCCGTCGAAGCCGAGCCGGTACGACACGTTCACGGTGACAACACCGTGCCGGTTGAAGCTCGCGCCGTCATACCACGGGCTCGCTGCCGACCCGGAGGTGTAGCCGCCGCCGTGGATGTAGACCAGCACGGGCAGGCCGGCACCGGCGGGCGCCGGGGCGGGGTCGGGGGTGAACACGCTCAGGTTCAGCGTCGACTCGCCCGGGAAGCTGGGCTCGGGCACCAGAGTGCTGTCGCCACCGTCGATGCGTTGCGGGGTGGCGCCGGGGCTGCCGGCATCCCGCACGCCGGACCAGGCCGGGTGCGGCACCGGGGCCGCGAAGCGCAGCTCCCCGACCGGCGGGGCGGCGTAGGGAATGCCGAGGAACGCTGTCGACCCGGGGCGCCGGACGCCGCGGACGATCCCCGCCGTTGTCGTGACCTCGACGGTGTTCATGGGGCGCCCTTTCACTGAGACGGTGGTGGTGCACCGCGATTGAGGTTATCGCGCAGAGCGCCGCCGGGTCTGGCCCCGACGGCGTCCGGCGCGCAGAATGGATGCGCCACACCGCGGTGAGCATTCGCCGTGGACCGTTCACCGCGCGAGGAGCACACCATGGCCAAGCTGATCTGCACCTTCATCACCTCCCTGGACGGCTATGTGGCCGACACCGAGGGCAACTTCGACTGGAGTACCCCGAGCGATGAGGTGCACACCTTCGTCAATGACCTGGAGCGTTCGGTGGGCACCTACCTGTACGGCCGGCGGTTGTATGAGGTGATGGTGGCCTGGGAAACCATGCACCTGAACGACGACGCCCAGCCGGCCGTGATGCGCGACTACACCGCGATCTGGCAGGCGGCAGAGAAGATCGTCTACTCCAGGACCCTGGCCGAACCACTCAGCCGGCGTACCCGCATCGAGCGCAGCTTCGACCCGGAGGCGGTGCGGGCGCTCAAGGCTTCGGCCACCGCCAACCTGTCGATCGGCGGTCCGCACCTGGCGGCACAGGCCTTCGCGGCCGGGCTGGTCGACGAGGTGCAGCTGTTCATCTCCCCCATCGTGGTGGGCGGCGGCCTGAAGGCCGTGCCCGACGGCCTGCACCTCGGTCTCGAGCTGACGGACGAGTACGCGTTCCGGAACGGCGTGGTGTACCTGGGCTATCGCGTACGGCACTGACCGCACACGATAATCTGGGGCTGCGCCGGCACCCCCGGCCCCACCAGATTGGACCAGACGATGACGCCTGACCGTGCTCCTGACCGTTCGATCGCCGCATCCACCCGCGCCCTCGTCATCGGCGAGGCCCTCATCGACATCGTGCGGCGCCCGGGCGCCGAGCCGGTGAGTCACGCGGGCGGCAGCCCGATGAACGTGGCGTACGGACTCGGCCGGCTCGGTGTGCCGACCACCCTGGTCACCCAGATCGGGGCAGACCCGTTCGGCGAGATCATCGCGGGGCACCTGCGCGCGGCCGGCGTCGACCTGCTGCCGGGGTCGGTCACGACCGGCGCCACCTCGAGCGCCACCGCCATCCTGGATGCGGCCGGCGCCGCCACCTATGACTTCGACCTGCGCTGGGAGCTGCCATCGGTGGCGCTGCCCGCCCCGTGCGCCTTGATCCACACGGGCTCGATCGCCGCGATCCTGCAGCCCGGCGGCCGGGTCGTGTTGACCGCGTTCACCGGCGCCCCGGCCGGCACCCTGCTCAGCTACGACCCCAATGTGCGGCCCGGCATCATGGGCAGCCGTGCCGACGTGGTGCGAGCCGTCGAAGAGCTCTCCCGGGCCGCGCACGTGGTGAAAATGAGCGACGAGGATGCCGCGTGGCTCTATCCGGGGCGGAGCCTGGACCAGATTGCCCGGGAATACGTGGCGGCCGGGGTGGCCCTGTTCGCCATCACCCGAGGCGGAGACGGCGCCCTGCTGCGGGCCGGCGGGGCCACGGCCGAGCTGGCCGCGCATCCGGTGACCGTGGTCGACACCATCGGCGCCGGTGACTCGTTCATGTCGGGGCTGCTCTACGCGATCCTCGTGAACGATGCCACCGAGGCCATCCTGCAGAACACCCTCGGCGCCGCCGACCTCGGTCGCCTGGGCCAGACCGCCCTGGCGAGCGCGGCGATCACGGTGTCGCGTGCGGGCGCCAACCCGCCCACGGTGGCGGAGCTGTTCGCGCGCTGACCCGCCCCTTCCACCGCACCGATGCAGACAGCGTGGGGCAAGTCAATCCCCTTGAACGCTGCAGCGACCCTGGCTTTACTGTGCCTACGTTGTCCCCATTGAGTGGGTCTCTGGCAACGGGTAACAGGAAGTTTGGTGCGACATGGCGGTCACAACAACCGATACGGCAGTGCAAGTCTCGGTAGAACTCACTCCCACGGATGGAGTGGTGATCGAGGGTAATTCGCTGGGGGTCACCATACGCATCACCGCGCTCCGGCCGGCGTTGATCGAGCACGCCGAGCTGACGCTGATCCGCAAGGTCAACTACACCTACGGCCGCGGCAACATCTACGGCGGCGTGTTCCCCGCCCGCGAACGCACCACCGAGCTGCTCACCACGGTCACGGTGCAAGCGCCGGGTGCAATCCCGGCCGGCCAGACCCGGGTGTTGTCGGGCAGCCTGAGCATTCCCACCGACGGCCCGGCCTCGGTGCGGGGCGACCTGATCGACGTGGGCTGGTCTGTGCGTTGCGTCCTGCATGCCGCCGGTGGTCAGATCATCAAGCGGGAACGACTGATCGACGTGCAGTCCTGGGGCCAGACCAGCGCCACCGACATCGGCCATCCGCCGGTCGGCGAACACCTCGGACAGGTCGCCCTGGAGTTCATCGCGTTGTCCTCCCGGGTGCTGGAACCCGGCACCCCGCTCACGGGCGTCCTGCGGGTGCGTCCCCGCGACGAGATCTCGACCCGGGGCGTGCGCGTGCAGCTGGTGCGCTGCGAGGAGGTCTGGGGCGGACCCGGCCAGGTCGCCGACCCCGACGCCAGCGAGTCCGAGGGCTACCGGCACGCCGAAGCCGTGACGGCCGCCGTCGTGGTGGGCCCCGCCGGGATGCTCACCCCCGGCACGGTGGTCGATCTGCCGTTCACGGTCGAAACACCCGCGGGCCTGCCGGCACCGTCGTTGTCCATCGGCAACCTGCATGTGCGCTGGGAAATCCGGGCCGTCGTCGACCTGCCCCTGCGCCTGGACCCGCGGCTCTCGCTCGACCTGCTCGCCGTCACGGCCAGCCGGCAACCGAGTGATTCCGGCCGCCCCGGGGCCCTCGACACCGACTGAGCACCGGTCTCACCAGGATTGAGAAGGCGGAGTGCTGGATCGCATCCGGTTCTCCTGTTGGACAGTGGGCTCCGAGCGGAGCAGCCTGAGGGTATGGAATACACACACCTCGGTCGTTCCGGCCTGTCCGTTTCGCGCCTGTGCCTCGGCACCATGAACTTCGGGCCCGAGACCGACGAGCCCACCTCGTTCGGCATCATGGACGCTGCCAGGGCGGCGGGCATCAACTTCTTCGACACCGCCAACGTCTACGGCTCCAAGCAGGGCCGGGGCGCCACCGAGAGCATCCTGGGCCGCTGGTTCGCGCAGGGCGGCGAGCGGCGCGAGGACACCGTGCTGGCCACCAAGGTCTACGGCACCATGTCCGACCGGCCCAATGACGGCAAGCTGTCGGCGCTCAACATCCGCCGCTCACTCGATGAGAGCCTGAAGCGCCTGCAGACCGACCACATCGACCTGTTCCAGTTTCACCACGTGGACCGTGACACCCCGTGGGATGAGATCTGGCAGGCCATGGAAACCGCCGTCGCGCAGGGCAAGGTCCTCTACGCCGGCAGCAGCAACTTCGCCGGTTGGCACATCGCCACCGCGCAGGCCGAGGCCCGCAAGCGCAACTTCAGCGGGCTGGTGAGCGAGCAGTCGCTGTACAACCTGCTCAAGCGCGACATCGAACGAGAGGTCATCCCCGCCGCCCAGGCCAACGGGATGGGAATCCTGCCCTGGTCGCCGCTGGACGGCGGCCTGCTCGGCGGTGTGCTGCGCAAGGAGCGCGACGGCAGCCGCCGGGTCTCCGGGGCCAACGCCGACAAGCTCGAGAAGAACCGCGCGGCCATCGGTGCGTACGAGGACTTCGCCGCCGAACTCGGCACCGAGCCCGGCGACCTGGGCCTGGCCTGGCTGATGCACCAGAGCGCGGTGACCGCACCGATCATCGGTCCGCGCACCATGGAGCAGCTCGAGGCCGGCCTGCGCGCCGTTGACCTGAAGCTCGACCAGGCCGCGCTCCATCGCCTCGACGAGATCTTTCCCGGCTACCGCACCGCGCCGGAAGACTACGCCTGGTGAGCGCCGGACTGAGTGTTCTCTTCATCGGCGGCACCGGGGTGATCAGCACGGCCGCGGCCGAGCTGGCCGTGGCTCGTGGCCACCGGCTGACCGTGCTCAATCGCGGCCAGTCCGCCCTGCGCAGCGTTCCCGACGCGGCTGAGGTGCTCACCGTGGACGTGCGGGACGCGGCCGCGGTCGCGGCGGCGCTCGGTGAGCGTCGTTTCGACGTGGTGGTGGACTTCGTGGCGTTCACCCCGGAGCACGTGCGCGCCGACATCGCCCAGTTCGCCGGCCGCTGCGGGCAGTACCTCTTCATCAGTTCGGCCTCGGCGTACCAGAAGCCGCCGGCCGCCCTGCCGGTGCGGGAGTCCGCTCCCCTGCACAACCCGTTCTGGGCGTACTCCCGCGACAAGGCCGCCTGCGAAGATGTGCTCATGGCGGCGCACCGGGAGCAGGGCTTCCCGGTCACCATCATCCGCCCGTCGCACACCTACGACCGAACCCAGATCGCGCTGCTCGGCGGGTGGACCGACATCCACCGGATGCGCACCGGTCAGCCGGTGGTGGTGCACGGCGACGGCACGTCGCTCTGGACCCTCACCCACAGCACCGACTTCGCCAAGGCGCTCGTGGGCCTGTTCGGCCGGTCGCAGGCCGTGGGCGACAGCTTCACCATCACCTCGAACGAGTACCTCCCCTGGGACGCCATCTACGCCGAGTACGCCCGCGCCGCCGGCGCCCCGGCGCCGCAGATCGTGCACGTGGCGAGTGACACCATGGCGGCGGCCAACCCCGAGTGGAGTGGCCCGTTGCTGGGCGACCGGTCTCACTCGGTGATCTTCGACAACAGCAAGGTCACCGCACTCGTGCCCGACTTCGTGTGCACCACCCCGGTCGCGCTCGGCTTCCGCGAGGCGATCGCCTGGTACGACGCGCATCCCGACCAGCAGGTGGTGGATGCGGCGCTGAACGCCACCCTCGACGGGCTCGTCACCGCGCACTCCACTCTTTCCTGATCCTCCGCAGCACTCGATTGGACACCCTATGAAGACCCGACTCATCGGCGACCGTCCCGTCAGCTCCATCGGCCTGGGCGGCATGCCCATGTCGATCGAGGGCCGACCCGACGAAGCCCGCTCCATCGCCACCATCCACGCCGCCCTCGAGGAGGGCGTGACCCTGTTCGACACCGCGGATGCGTACCACCTGCACGCCGACGAGGTGGGCCACAACGAGTCGCTCATCGCAAAGGCCATCGCCTTGTGGGGCGGCGACTCGTCGCGGGTGATCGTGGCCACCAAGGGCGGGCACCTGCGGCCCGGCGACGGCACCTGGTACGTCGACGGCCGACCCGAGTATCTCAAGCAGGCCGCCGAAGCCTCGCTCAAGCGCCTCGGCGGCGACGCGATCGACCTGTACCACCACCACCGGCCCGACCCCGCGGTGCCGTACGCCGACTCGATCGGCGCCATCCGGGACCTGCTCGACGCCGGCACCATCCGCCTGGCCGGTATCTCCAACGCCAACCCGGCGCAGATCCGCGAGGCCCACGACATCCTCGGCGGCCGGCTCGCCAGCGTGCAGAACCAGTACTCGCCCGCGTTCCTCAGCAGCCGGCCCGAGCTCGACCTCTGCACCGAGCTCGGCGTCGCGTTCCTGTCCTGGAGCCCGCTGGGCGGCATCAAGTCCGCCGCCGACCTGGGCACAGCCTTCGCGCCGTTCCAGCGGGTGGCGGATGCCCACGGCGTGAGCCCGCAGGTCGTCACGCTGGCCTGGCACCTGGCCGCGTCGCCCCGGGTGATTCCCATCCCCGGTGCGAGCCGACCCGAGAGCATCCGTGACTCGGTCCGCGCAGCCGACCTGACCCTGTCAGACGAGGAACTCTCCACCCTGTCGGCCGCTCTGAAGGACCCCGCGGTGACGGCATGACCGCCATCGTGCACCTCGACCTGCGCCTCGACCCGGCCGCGCTCGAGACCGTCCCGGCCCTGCTGAACGAAGTCCTCACCGCGACCCGCGCCTGGCCGGGCAACGAGGGACTCGAGGTCATCGTCGACGACGCCGACCCCGCCCACGTGATCGTCGTCGAGCACTGGGCCACCGCCGCCGACCACGACGCCTACGCCGCCTGGCGCACCACGCCGGAGGGTGTCAGTCGTCTGGGTGAGGTTCTCGCTGCTCCGCCGGTGAAGACGGTCTTCTCCGGCCGGATCCCGCTGGCCCTCTAGCCGGTCAGCCGGTCGGTCAGGCCGCCGAGCCGACAGCGTCGACGGGCTCGAGGGCGGCGGCAGCGGCGGCGACGTCTTCGAGCAGCTGCTCAAGGAACGCCGACGCGGCCGGGCTGGGCTCGTCGGCGACCGCCACGGCCACCGCCCACTCGGGCACGGTCGCCGGCAGCGGCACCGCAACGAGGTCGTCGGGCCGCTTCAGCGCGAAGCTGGTGGGCACAATGGCCACGCCCAGGTTGTAGCCCACCAGTTCGAGCAGCGGATGCACGTCGTTGACCTCCATCGCCGCCCGGTACTCGAAGCCGGCGGCGGCGAACGCCCGCCGGGCGAGCATGTGCGCGCCCCAGCCGGCCTGGAAGCCGATCAGCGGTTCGGTGCGCAGGGTCTCCAGGTCGGCCTCGGCCAGAGCCGCGACGGGGTGGTCCGGGTGGCAGAGCACCACCATCTTCTGGCTGCTCAACCGGTGCAGCCGCACTCCGGGCGGGGTGTCCCCCGTCACCACGACCAGCGCCACATCGGTGGTGCCACTGGCCACCCCCTCGATCAGCTCCACGGAACCCAGCTGGCGCAGGCGCACCTCCACCCCCTGGTTCGCGGTGCGGAAACGGGCGAGCTCGGCGGGCAGGTCCACGGAGCCCAGGCACGGTTCGGCGCCCACGGTAAGGCGTCCGCGCATGAGGCCGCGTACCGCGGCAACAGCGTTCTGGGCCGCTGCCGCGCTGGCCAGGGTGCGAAGCGCATCCGCCAGCAAAGCCTGACCGGCGGCCGTGAGCTCGACCCGGCGGGTGCTGCGGATGAACAACGAGGTGCCCAGCTCGATCTCCAGGGCCCGGATCGACGCGGACAGCCCCGACTGGGAGATGTGCAGCAGCTCGGCTGCCCGGGTGAAGTGACGTTCGTCGGCGACCGTCACGAAGTGTTCAAGCTGACGCAGTTCCATTCAGCAACCCTACAACTCAGTGCGGCAGCACCCAGAGCCTCGACGTCTCGCTACTTGTCGAGGGGGCGCCAGATCACCACTTGGTTCGAGCGGCGGGTGCGGGTGCCGGCGCGCATCGAGATGACGTCACCGGCCGAGCCGGCCGCGAAGACGCGGCGGCCCGGACGGTTGAGCAATTCGTCGGCCAGGGCCGCTTCCAGGTCCCCCACCCGGCTTTCCAGGGCCCGCACGGTGTCTTCCAGCGCGAGGATGCGCCGGATCCCCTCCAGGCTCACACCCTCGGCACCCAGATCCGCGATCTCCCGCAGCCGGGCCACATCGCGCATTGAGTAGCGGCGCGAGCGGCCCGGCGTGCGGCCGGGGCTGACGAGCCCCATCCGGTCGTACTGCCGCAGGGTCTGCGGGTGCATACCCGCCAACTCTGCGGCAGTGCTGATCACGAAGACCCGGGTGTTCTCATCCATGACCGGTGTCAGCCCTTGGCCCTGGCGAGCAGTTCGTCGCGCGGGTTCTCCTTGGGCAGCGCCTCGTTGAACGCGAGCAGCTTCTCCTCGGCGTCCTTCGACAGGTGCGACGGCACGGCCACCTGAACCTCGGCGAGCAGGTCGCCGGTGCCCTTCGGGGTGACCACACCGCGACCCTTGACCCGCAGCACCCGCCCACTGGGGGTGCCGGGCGCCACGCGCAGCTTCACCGGCGGCCCGCCCAGGGTGGGCACCTCGATGGTGGCACCGAGGGCGGCTTCAGCGAAGGTCACCGGCACGTTCACACGCAGGTTGAGTCCGTCACGTTCGAAGACCGGGTGCTTGCGCACGGTGACGGTGAGCACGATGTCACCGTTCTCGCCGCCGTCCGGGCTGGGTTGCCCCTGCCCGCGCAGCTTGATCTTCTGCCCGTCGGCCACGCCGGCGGGAATCTTGACCTTGATCGACCGACCCTCCTGCGTCTGCAGGGTGATCTGGTCGCCGTGGGTGGCCGTGATGAAGTCGACCGTGGTCGACGCGACCACGTCACGCCCCCTGGTCGGCCCGCCCGCGCCTCGGAAACCTCCGGTGGGGGTGCCGAACCGGCCACCACCACCCTGGGCGCCACGGCCGAACATTCCGCCGAGGATGTCGTCGAAGCCGGCCTGCTCGTAGGAGTAGCCCTGCTGTTGACGGGCTCCTCCACCGAACATGCCGCCGAAGACGTCGTCGAAGCCGCCCTGCTGGCCGCCCTGCCCGGGGGCGGTGAAGCGAGCTCCACCGCCCATCGCGCGCACGGCGTCGTACTCCTTGCGCTGTTCGGGGTCACCGATGACCGAGTGGGCCTCGCTGATCTCCTTGAACTTCGCCTCCGCCGCGGGGTTACCCGGGTTGGAGTCGGGGTGGTACTTGCGGGCCAGCTTGCGATATGCCTTCTTCAGGTCGGCCGCGGAGACGTCCTTCGACACCCCGAGAACCTTGTAGAAGTCCTTGTCGAACCAGTCCTGGCTAGCCATCGCTCGGTACCTGCACGACGACCTTGGCCACCCGCAACAGCGAGGACCCGAGGTAGTAGCCGGTCTCGACGACGTCGCCGACGGTTTCCACGTCGATGTCGGGCGTGGGCATCTGGAAGATGGCCTCGTGCACGGTGGGGTCGAACACGTCGCCGACGGTGCCGTACGGCTTGAGGCCGATGCGCTCGGTGCTGGCGCGCAGCTTGGCCGCGATGGTCGCGAAGGCGGTGTCGCCCTCGAGATCGCCGTGCTTCTCGGCCCGGTACAGGTCGTCGAGCACCGGCAGCAGTACCTTGACGACTTCGCCGGTGACGCGCTCGCGCTCGATCTCCCGGTTGGCCTCGGTGCGCTTACGGTAGTTGGCGTACTCCGCGGTGACCCGCTTGAGGTCGGCGAGGTGCTCGCTGGAGGGATCGGATGCCTCGAGGTCGGCCGCGTCCAGGATGTCCTGCACGGTCAGCTCGTCCTCCTCGATGCCCGCGGCGTCAGCCGCGTCGACGAACTCGGCCGGAGCGGCCGCGTCGGAGTCCGGCCCGCCCGCCGCGGGGGCGCCCGATTCGGGCGCTCCCGCAGCAGCAGCAGACTCGTCTTCGGGACGGTTCTCGTCCGGACGGTTGGCGTCGCTCATTACTTCTTCGCTTCGTCCTCGTCGTCGACAACCTCGGCGTCGACAACGTCTTCGTCGGGGTTGCCCGACTCGGCGGTGGGCTCGGCGGTCTCGGACTCGCCGGCCGCGGCATCCGCCTGGCTGGAGGCGTAGATGGCCTCGCCGAGCTTGCCCTGGCTCTCGGTGAGCTTGTCGAACGCGGTCTTCACAGCGTCGTCGTCGTCACCGGCGAGAGCGGACTTGAGGGCGTCGACGTCGGCCTGAACCTCGGTCTTGACCTCTTCGGGCAGCTTCTCGTCGTTCTCCTTGATCAGCTTCTCGATCGAGTAGGCGAGCTGCTCGGCGCCGTTGCGGGTCTCGGCGGCTTCGCGGCGGCGCTTGTCTTCTGCCGCGTGCTCTTCACCCTCGCGAACCATGCGCTCGATGTCTTCCTTGCCCAGCGCGGTGCCGCCGGTGATGGTCATCGACTGCTCCTTGCCGGTGCCCTTGTCCTTGGCGGACACGTGGACGATGCCGTTGGCGTCGAGGTCGAAGGTGACCTCGACCTGCGGGATGCCGCGCGGGGCCGGCGCGATGCCGGTGAGCTCGAAGGTGCCCAGGTTCTTGTTGTCGCGGGTGAACTCGCGCTCGCCCTGGAAGACCTGGATGGCCACGGACGGCTGGTTGTCGTCGGCCGTGGTGAAGGTCTCGCTGCGCTTGGTGGGGATGGCCGTGTTGCGCTCGATGAGGCGCGTCATGATGCCGCCCTTGGTCTCGATGCCGAGGCTCAACGGGGTGACGTCGATGAGCAGAACGTCCTTGCGCTCGCCCTTGAGGACACCGGCCTGCAGTGCGGCGCCGACGGCGACGACCTCGTCGGGGTTGACACCCTTGTTCGGGTCCTTGCCACCGGTCTCGGCCTTGACGAGCTCGTACACGGCGGGCATGCGGGTGGAGCCACCGACGAGAACGACGTGCGCGATGTCCTCGACCTTGACGCCGGCCTCACGGATGACGTCCTGGAAGGGCTTCTTGGTGCGGTCGAGCAGGTCTTCGGTCATCTTCTCGAACTGGGCGCGGGTGAGCGTCTCGTCGAGGTTGGCCGGGCCGTTCTCCGTCAGCGAGAGGTACGGCAGCTGGATGCTGGTGGACATGCTCGAGGAGAGTTCCTTCTTGGCCTGCTCCGCGGCTTCCTTGAGGCGCTGCTTGGCGATCTTGTCCTTGGAGACGTCGACGCCGGTGGAGTCCTTGAAGCGCTTGATCAGGTGATCAACGATGCGCTGGTCCCAGTCGTCGCCGCCGAGGCGGTTGTCACCGGAGGTCGAACGCACCTGGATGGTGCTGAAGTCGTCGTCCTTGCCCACCTCGAGGAGGGAGACGTCGAAGGTTCCGCCACCGAGGTCGAAGACCAGGATGAGCTCGTCTTCCTTGCCACGGTCCAGGCCGTAGGCCAGGGCGGCCGCGGTGGGCTCGTTGATGATGCGCAGCACGTTGAGGCCGGCGATCTCGCCGGCTTCCTTGGTGGCCTGGCGTTCGGCGTCGTTGAAGTACGCGGGAACGGTGATGACGGCATCCGTCACCTTGTCGCCCAGGTACTGCTCGGCGTCGCGCTTGAGCTTGGCGAGGATGCGGGCGGAGATCTCCTGCGGGGTGTACTTCTTGTCGTCGATGTCGACGGTCCAGTCGGTGCCGACGTGGCGCTTGACCGACGAAATGGTGCGGTCCACGTTGGTGACGGCCTGGCGCTTGGCGGTCTCGCCGACGAGTACCTCGCCGTCCTTGGTGAACGCGACCACGGAAGGCGTGGTGCGGAAGCCTTCAGCGTTTGCGATGACGGTGGGTTCTCCACCCTCGAGTACGGCCACCACCGAGTTGGTGGTTCCGAGGTCAATGCCGACTGCACGAGCCATGTGAGAGTATCTCCTTCAAAGTTTGGGTTCAAGGCCTGTTTCAAAGACTTGAGTGTTGCTGGCTCAAGTGTGCCACCGCCCAAAAACCTAAGTCAAGCCGGGGTCGCCAAAGTTGAGTCGGAGAGGCTCAACTCCCAGCGTTCTCACAAGAAGTGGGACAATAACGTGTGCCGCCCTCGACCTCACCCGATCCCGCCGCGGACTCCGTACGCCGACGCGCCGTGCTGGCGAAGCTCCCGCGGATCTCCCGGCTCGACGGCTCCGCCATCCGGGTTCTCCTCGTCGACGACGAGGACACCCTCACCAATCTGGTGAGCCTGGCGCTGAGTTATGAGGGCTGGATCGTGGACGTCGCCCACACCGGGCAGGCCGCCCTGCGGGCCTACCGGGACAACCGGCCGGACGTCGTGATCCTGGACATCATGCTGCCGGACACCGACGGATTGAGCGTGCTGCGCCACCTGCGCTCCGGCGGTTCCACCACGCCGACCCTGTTCCTCACCGCCAGGGACTCTGTGGACGACCGCATCATCGGCCTGACCGCCGGCGGTGACGACTACATGACCAAGCCGTTCAGCCTCGAGGAGCTCGTGGCCCGGCTGCGCGGGCTGCTGCGCCGCACCGTGCAGGCCGTCCCCGAGGAGCAGGCCGCGCTGGTGGTGGGCACCCTGACCCTGGACGAAACCAGCTATCGGGTGCGTCGCGACGACGCCGACATCATGCTCACCACGACCGAGTTCGACCTGTTGCGCTACTTCATGCGCAACCCGATGCGGGTGCTGAGCCGGGCGCAGATCCTTGACGAGGTCTGGAACTACGACTTCGCCGGGCGCGGGAGCATCGTGGACCTCTACGTGTCGTACCTGCGCAAGAAGATCGATGCGGAACGCGCCCCGATGCTGCACACCGTGCGCGGTGTCGGCTACATGCTGAGGCCCGCGGAGTGAGCGCGGTCGGTTCGTCTACGGCTCCCCCCGAGCGCGGAGCGGCGCCCTGGACACTCCGCCGCCGACTGGTGGTGGGAATCGCCGGCGTCGTGGCAGCGGTGCTTCTGGGCATGGGCCTGCTGAGCATCGCCGTGTTGAGCACCTCCACGAACACCGTGGCCGATGCCCAGCTCACGGCGTCGCTGTCGGCGCTGAGCCAGTCTGTCGACAAGTACCGGGGTCCGCCCGCCGTCGGCGGGCACGGGCACGGCGGCGGCGTGGCCAAGTCCTTCGTCGATTTTGTCGGGCACGGGCGTGGCACCGTGATCGCGGTCGTCGCTGATGGTGTGGTCGCCGACTCCGCCCTGTTCTCGGGCACCGGCGCCGTTGTGCTCTCGACCGACGCGATCGAGGCGATCGAGCTTGCCGTCACCGATCTGGAGTCGGACGGCGAGAACCGAAGCCTGAACCTGGGCGACCTCGGCAGTTACCGCGTCGCGACAGTCGTCAACGACGGCGAGCTGCTGGTGGCCGGCGTACCGCTCGAGGCCGCCGAGATGGCCTTGTTGCGCCAGGGCCTGGCCATCGCCGTCTTCACGGTGCTGGCGCTGGCCGGAACCGTGCTGGGCACGATTCTGGTCGTGCGACTCGCCCTGCGCCCACTGGCCCGGGTGGTCGAGACCGCCGTCGAGGTGACCGCGCTGCCGTTGGCCGTGGGCGACCACGGCATCTCCACCCGCCTCGCGGCCGCAGACACCGATCCCCGTACCGAGACGGGCAAGGTGGGTGAAGCCCTCAACCAACTGCTCGACCACGTCGACACCGCCCTCAGCGTGCGGGCCGCCACCGACCGGCGGATGCGCCGGTTCGTCACGGATGCCTCCCACGAGCTGCGCACCCCGCTCGCGGCCATCCAGGGCTACGCCGAACTGACCCGGCAGGACAGCGCCGAGCTGCCCGAGATCACCGAGTACTCGCTCGCCCGGATCGAATCCGAGGCTCGGCGGATGAGCTCGCTCGTGAGTGACCTGCTGCTGCTCGCCCGTCTCGACGAGGGCCAGGACCTGCACGTGGAAGACGTGGACCTCGCCGACCTGCTGCTGACCGCGGTGAACGACGCCAGGGCATCCGCGCCGTCGCACAGCTGGCTCGCCGAGGTGCCGGACACTGCCGTGGTCGTGCGCGGCGACCGGGAACGCCTGCACCAGCTGGTGGCGAATCTGCTCTCCAACGCCAGGGTGCACACCCCGCCCGCCAGCAGCGTGACCGCCCGGCTGCGGGTGGGCTCGCCCGGCATGCCGGTGCAGCTGAGCGTGCAGGATGACGGGCCGGGCATCACCGCGGATCTGCTGCCGGTGATCTTCGAACGCTTCGCGCGCGGCGATGCCTCCAGGACCCAGGTGTCCGGCGGCCCCCGCAGCACCGGCCTGGGCCTGGCGATCGCCCTGTCGATCGCCGAGGCGCACGGAGGCACCATCCGGGTGCGGTCCTCCCCCGCGGGCACCGCCTTCACAGTCACCCTGCCCACCCCGGGCACCCGGCGCCCGTGATGCCCCGACTGGTGGTGGTGCTCCCCGTGGTGCCGCTGCGCGTGGGCGCCGGCTTCGCCGTGGCCGAATGGCCCCTGCACGTCACGGTGCTGGCGCCGTTTCTCACGGATGCCGACCCCGGCGACGTCGGCCACGCCATCCGTCTCGCCGTCGAGAACCAGGCGCCGCTCACCGTCGTCGCCGGCGAGGACGCGCTGTTCGGGCGGCGGCACACCATCCCCGTCACAATGCTGCTCCCGCACGAGGGACTCACCCGGCTGCACCACACCCTGGTGGACACCCTGCGGCCGTTCGCCGCCGCTCCAGACGAACCGGCCTTCACCGGCGACGGCTTCCGCGCCCATGTGACGCACAAGCCGCCCGCCCGCCTTCACCCCGGCCAGTCCCTCACCCTCGGTCAAATCGCCCTGGTGGACATGCTCCCCCGAACACACGAGGCCGGCCGCACGGTCCTGGCCGCCACCAGTTTCGCGAGCTGAGAGAAAAGCCCCGAAAACCAGAGGGTTTCGGGGCTTGACTCACCGTCCGCGAGGTGTCACTCGCGCGGCGACCAGACCTCCCGGGCGGTCAGCGGCACCGCGAGGGGACGCTCGGTCGTCGTGGTCAGCTCGAGCCGGCGCCCCTCGGCGGCCGACTGCAGCAGCGAGGTCATCACGTCGAGGGAATGCAGCGCGATGTCACCGTTCGCGCGGGCCGCACGGTCGGGGCCGGCCGCGATGAAGTCGAGCAGGCCGATACCGCGGGCGCTGTCCAGGTAACCGGCCGCCGTCGGCAGGGGCCGCCACTGGGTGGCCCCGAGCTCGAAGAAGCGCGTCTCGCCGTCGAACCGGTTCGGGTCTGGCGCCGAGAGGGTGCCGTTCTCACCGTGCACCTCGAGGGGGGCCGCGTCGGTGGCGGCGCCGTCGAAGCTCGTCGTGATCGTGGACAGGGCGCCACTGTCGTGCTCGAGCACCCCGGTGATGTGCGTGTCGACGTCGACCGGGATCACCGCGCCGGCCCGCGGGCCCTGCGTGATCGTGCGCGTGCCCCGCAGCCGGCTGGCCGCGCCGGTGACCGAGCGCACCGGCCCGAGCAGGTGCACCAGGGCGGCCACGTAGTACGGGCCCATGTCCAGCAGCGGGCCGCCGCCGCTCTGGTAGTAGAAGTCGGGGCTGGGGTGCCAGCGTTCGTGCCCCGCTGTCACCATGACGGCGGATGCGGCCAGCGGGCGCCCGATCAGGCCGTCGTCGATCGCGTGACGAGCGGTCTGCACCCCGGTACCCAGAACGGTGTCCGGCGCGCTGCCCAGGCCCACCCCGGCGGCAAGCGCCGCGGCAACGATCTCGCGGGCGTCGGCCATCCGGGCGGCCAGCGGTTTCTCCCCGTAGACGTTCTTGCCGTGGCCGATCGCGGTCAGCGCGATCTCGGCGTGCGCGGCCGGGATGGTGAGGTTCAGCACGGTGTCGACCTCGTCGCTGGCGACCAGCTCGGACACCGACAGGGCTCGCGCGTGCGGCAGCCGGTCGGCCAGGGTGCGGGCCCGGGCGGTGTCGAGGTCGGCGACCGCCGTGATCCGGATCTGGGCGCTGTCGGCGAGAGTGTCGAGGTAGGCGGCCGAGATGTTGCCCAGGCCTACGATTCCTAGGCGGTGCGGGTGGCCCACAGCATGCCCCTTTCGATGATGGTGCGTACGTTGGGGTCGGCGAGAACCTCCGGGCTGTGCCCCGCGGTGCTGACGCATAAGCGACCCGTGCCCCAGAGCCGGGTCCACACCACCGGCGAGGTGATGGGCCGGTGCCAGGGCTCCCAGTCGGGCGCCGGATGGGTCGTCGTGGCGAGCACATCGATGAGGTCGTCGTGCAGCACCCAGTACTGCTCGGTGCACAGGTCGAAGTCGGCGAGGCCGGCGGTGATCGGATGCTCCCGGCCGAGCGGCGTCATCTGCACCGTGTAGTCCAGGTAGTTGTTCTCCTGCGCGCCATCGACCCGGTCCGCGGGCGGTTTGCCCGGGTGGGTGGCGAACTGTCCGCCGATCAGCTGCAGGTAGTCGGCGGAGGCCCGGAAGGAGTCGGCGATGCCGCCGTGCCAGCCCGTGAGACCGGTGCCGGCGGCCACCGCCGCGCGAAGTCCCGCGACCTGGTCGCCGCTGATCTCGCTCATCGTGACGCTCTGCACGATGAGGTCGAACCGGGCCATCTGCTCGGCGTCGGCGTAGATCTCGGGTGATTCCTCGATCTGCACCGAGTAGTCGTGTGCGGCGAGGAACGGTAGGAACATCGCCGTGGCGGCGACGGGGTGGTGGCCGTCCCAGCCTCCTCGAACGATCAGGGCGTTGTGCTGGGTCATGCGGTTCTCCGTTCCACGGGCGTCGTCTGGGATCTGGCCTTGGCGCTCGCCTCGACCGCGGCGAGTACCCGTTGAACATCGAGCGCCTCGCCGAAGCCCGGCGAGGGCGCGGTTCCGGCGCCGATGGCGGTCACGAAATCGACCATCTGGTGGGTGAACTGGTGCTCGTAGCCGAGGCCGTGCCCGGTGGGCCACCAGTTGGCGACGTAGGGATGCACGGGATCGGTGACGACGATGCGGCGGAAACCCTCGGCCTCGGGGTCGGTACCGCGGCCGTCGAAGTACTCGAGTTCGTTCATCCGCTCGAAGTCGAAGGCTATCGATCCGCTCTCACCGTTGATCTCGATGCGGTTCGCGTTGCGACGGCCGGTGGCCATCCGGGTGGCCTCGAACACTCCCAGGGCCCCGCCGGAGAAGGTGGCGGTGAACGCCATCGCATCGTCGACCGTGACCGGCCCGCGGGCCGCGTCGGGGTCGGCGACACCGCCGAGTCCGGCCGCCGCGCCGCGCTGCGGACGTTCGGTGACAAAGGTGCGCAGGGTCGCAGAGACCTCGGTGATGCTCTCGCCGGTGAGCCATTGCGCGGTGTCGATGCTGTGGGCGCCGATGTCGCCGAGCGCCCCGGAGCCGGCCTTGGCCTTGTCCAGCCGCCAGCTGAGCGGGGCCGCCGGATCGCTCAGCCAATCCTGCAGGTAGTCAGCCCGCACGTGCCGGATAGCGCCCAACCGGCCCTCGGCGATGAACCGGCGGGCCAGCGCCAGCGCCGGCGTGCGGCGGTAGCTGAAGCCGCACATCGACAGCACGCCGGACTGGGCGGCCTGCTCGGCGGCGTCGGCCATCGCCACGGCTTCAGCCACGGAATTGGCCAGCGGCTTCTCGCACAGCACGTGCTTGCCGGCCGCGAGGGCGGCCAGGGCGATCTCGGCGTGGGTGTCACCCGGAGTGCAGATGTCGATGACGTCGATGTCGTCGCGGGAGACGGCTTCGCGCCAGTCGGTCGACCACTCCTGCCAGCCCAGTTTTGTGGCCTGCGCGGCGGTGGTGTCAGCGGACCGGCCCACGAGCAGCGCCATTTCGGGTTCTCGGGGAAGGTCGAAGAACCTCGGCGCCGTGCGCCAGGCCTGCGAATGGGCCGCGCCCATGAACGCGGTTCCGATCAACGCCACCCGCAGCGGGGTCTGGTCTGCCATTCGCGCTCCTTCAGTCGACACCATCGTCGGACGCTTGTCCTCTGCGAGGATGGCAGCACCAGCACCACCCCGGCACTTTTTTGCGCAAAAATGGTGGGAGGAGGCAGGGTGATGGGCGAAACGGCACGGGTGACACTCAGTGATGTCGCCGAGCGAGCGGGAGTGTCCATCGCCACGGCCTCACGCGCCCTGGCCGGGCGCGGCGAACTGGGTCTGGCCACCCGGGAACGGGTTCTGGCGGCCGCGACCGCGCTGGGCTACGACCGGGGCACGTCGTCGCGCGGACGGCCCAGCACCCTGGACACGCGATTGATCGAGCTCGTGCTCGGCTCCTTCGACGATGCCTGGACCGACGAGGTCACGGCGGGTGCGCGGCGCAGTGCCTTCGAGCACGGCTACGACCTCGTGCTCACCCTCGAGCGGGACGACCCCGCCGACGACTGGCCCGCGCGGGTCGCCACCCGCCGGCCGTCCGGCGTGATCCTGGGCCTCATCAGGCCCACCCGTCGGCAACTCACCGAGCTGCGGGGGCTGAGGATCCCCCTGGTGTTGCTGGACCCGCGGTCCGACCCCAACGGCGAGCTGGCCAGCGTGGGCACGACCGACCACCAGGGCGGTTACGACGCCGGCGCGCACCTGGCCGCCACGGGCCTCGGCCGCTTCGCCGTGATCACCGGCACCCCGCGGTTCAGGTTCGGCAAGGCTCGCGAGGAGGGCTTCCGCCGCGCGATCGCCGAGCACGCGCCCGGCGCCCCGGTCACGCGCGTGGACGTGGGCTGGGACGGCGCTGGTCTCAGCACCGCGATCCCCGACCTGTTCTCCGGTGACCGCACCCCTGTGGGCGTCTTCGCCTGCAACGACGCCATGGCCCTGGCGGTGTACCCCGCGGCCCGGCGGGCCGGGCTGCGCATTCCCGCGGACATCAGTGTGATCGGCTTCGACGACGAACCGCGCTCCATTGTGGCGTCACCTCCGCTGACCAGCGTGCACCAGCCGCTGGGGGCGATGGCCGCCCGCGCGGTGGCCCTCGTGCACGAAATGCGCGCCCGCGGCGGGGAGCACTTCGACAGGATCGAGCTGCCGACCCGGCTCGTGTTGCGCCAGTCCACCCTCGCCACCCCTCCGCGAACTGTGCGTTGAGCGCTAAAACCTCGGGTTTTCGGTGCGAAAGTCACGGCTCGCGGGGCGGTAATTTGGGGGAATGGAGATACGGGAAGCCCGGGAGGGCGACTGGGGCGCGATCTGGCCCTTTTTGCGGGACGTTGTGGCGGCCGGCGAGACCTATTGCTGGCCACGGGACACCAGCGAGGCCGACGCTCAGGCGTGGTGGCTGGGCAAGCCCGGCGGCCGGGTCTTCGTGGCCGAGGACCACGGCCGGGTGCTCGGCACCGCCGAGCTGCACCCCAACCAGCCGGCGGCGGGAGGTCACGTGTGCAACGCCGGCTTCATGGTGGCCCCGCAGGCGGCCGGTCGAGGCATCGGCCGCGCCCTGGCCGAGCATGTTCTCGAGCAGGCCGCGAACGCGGGGTTCCGCGCGATGCAGTTCAACGCCGTGGTGGAGACCAACCACAACGCCGTGAGCCTCTGGCAGAATCTGGGCTTCAGCATCCTCACCACGGTGCCCGGCGCCTTCCGTCATCCGGTGCACGGCTATGTGGGCCTGCACGTGATGCACAGATCGCTGCTGCCCTGACTACTGCCCTAATATCCGTCGCCCATTGTTCACCCCACGGCCCTAGGGTGAACGCATGACCGAGACACTCGACGGCAACGGCGCCGCCCACGCCCCCGCGGCCCGCACTCCCGCCCGCGCCGCCGTCGTCGCCTGGAGCCTGTGGGACTGGGGCTCGGCCGCTTTCAACGCCGTGGTCACCACGTTCGTCTTCTCGGTCTATCTCACCGGCTCGTCATTTGGCGACGAGGGCGACGTCGCCGCCCAGCTCGGCTGGGCACTCGCGATCGCCGGGTTCCTGATCGCCGTGCTCGCCCCGGTCACCGGCGCCCGCTCGGACTCCTCCGGCCGGCGCAAGTTCTGGCTCGGCGTGAACACCTTCATCGTGGTTGGCCTCACCGCCGGCATGTTCTTCGTGCTGCCCACTCCGGAGTACCTGCTGCTCGGCCTGGTGCTGCTGGCCGCCGGCAATGTGTTCTTCGAGCTCGCCGGGGTCAGCTACAACGCCATGCTCGCGCAGGTCTCGACGCCACGCACCATCGGCAAGGTGAGCGGTTTCGGCTGGGGCATGGGCTACATCGGTGGCATCGTGCTGCTGCTGATCGTCTACTTCGGCTTCATCAGCCCCGAGGTGGGCCTGTTCGGCGTCACCAGCGAAGACGGGCTGGCGGTGCGGGTGACGATGCTCATCGCCGCCGCATGGTTCGGCCTGTTCGCGCTGCCGCTGCTGTTGCGGGTGCCCGAATACCGGGCGCCGGATGCCGCGAAGCGCGCCAAGGTCGGCTTCTTCCAGTCCTACGTCGAACTGGGCCGCGACGTGGCCAAGCTCTGGAAGACCAACCGCCAGGTCGTCTACTTCCTGTTCGCCAGCGCCATCTTCCGTGACGGCCTGGCCGGCGTCTTCACCTTCGGCGGGGTACTTGCCGCGTCGGCGTTCGGCTTCTCCCCCGGCGAGGTGATCATCTTCGCGATCGCCGCGAACGTGGTGGCCGGAGTCGCCACCATCAGCGTGGGAGTGCTCGACGACAGGCTGGGCGCCAAGCCCGTCATCGTCACCGCCCTGGTGGGCCTCATCGTCAGCGGCAGCCTGGTGTTCCTGCTGCACGACGGCGGCCAGATCGTCTTCTGGACCGCCGGCCTGGCCCTGTGCCTGTTCGTGGGGCCCGCCCAGTCGGCCAGCCGCACCTTCCTGGCCCGGATCATCCCGGCCGGCCGGGAGGGCGAGGTGTTCGGCATGTACGCCACCACCGGTCGTGCCGCCAGCTTCCTGGCCCCCACGGCGTTCGCACTGGCCGTGACCATCTTCGGCGAAACCTACTGGGGCATCCTGGGCATCGTGCTGGTGCTTGTCATCGGCTTGCTGTTGTTGCTGCCGGTCAAGGCCCGGCAGAACCAGATGGGCTGAGCCCTCGAGGCGGTGGCTCCGGATGCGTTCCGGCCGCCGCCCAGAGCGCGTGGAAGTGGTTGATCGGGCCGTGCCCGCCGCCCACCTCGAGCCGGTCGGCGGAGGCCACGCTGTCGCTGAGCCAGGCCTTCGTCTCGGTCAACGCCCGCGGCCAGTCCCGGTGCCGGGCCGCCAGCGTGGCCAGGGCCGACGACATCGAACAGCCGGTGCCGTGGGTGTTCACGGTGTTGATGCGCGGCGCGGAGACCTGCACGATGCGGGCCCGCCCTGGCTCGGTGCCGGCCGCGTCGACGAGGGCATCCGGGCAGGCCGGACCGGCCAGGTGGCCGCCCTTGACCAGCACCCGGGTGCCGCAGGCGCGGGAGAGCCGCTCGCCCTGCTCGAGGGCCGCTGCCCAGTCGGCGGCCTCGGGTTCGTTCACGAGCACGGCCAGCTCGGGCAGGTTCGGGGTGACCAGGTGCACCAGCGGCACCAGGGCGCGGAGCGCGGCCTCGGCGGACGCGTCGAGCAGCCGGTCGCCGCTGGTGGCGATCATCACCGGGTCGAGCACGATCACGGATGGCCGCACCCGGGCCAGCCACGCGGCCACGGTCTCGATGAGGTCGGCCTGGCCGAGCATGCCGATCTTCACGGCGTCGATGGTGACGTCGTCGCTGACCGCGTCGAGCTGTTCCACGAGGAAGGACACCGGCGGGATGTGCACCGAACGCACCCCGCGGGTGTTCTGGGCGACGAGCGCGGTGACCACGGCCATGCCGTAACCGCCGTTAGCGGCGATGCTCTTGAGGTCGGCCTGAATCCCGGCGCCGCCGGTGGGGTCGGTGCCGGCGATGCTGAGCACCCGGGGGATCTCCCTCGGCCCGGTCATCGGGTCCACTCCCGGCGCAGGGCGCTGGCGGCGGCACGGGCATCCGGAGCGGCGCAGACGGCCGACACCACGGCCACCCCGGCGGCCCCGGCCCGGCGCAACGGCCAGACATCCGCGAGCCCGATGCCGCCGATCGCGACGCAGGGCAGCGCACTCGTGGCGGCCAGCGCGGCGAAGCCGGGCACCCCGAGCACGGGTGGATGGTCGGGTTTGGTGCTGGTGGCCCGGATGACGCCGACGCCCAGGTAGTCCACGGTTCCGGGGGGCAGCGCGAAGACCCTGTCGAGCTCGGCCGGGGTGTTGGCGGTGATGCCCACAATCGCGTCGGAGCCGACCCTGTCGCGCACTCTGGCCACGGCTTCGTCGCCCTGGCCCACGTGCAGGCCGTGCACGGCGGCGCCCTCGGCGAGCGCCCGCAGGTACACGTCGACCCTGTCGTTGACGACCACGGTGGCGCGGTCACCGACCGCGTCGGCCACCTGCAGCAGCAGGCGCAGCACGTCGTCGTCCGACCCGGTCTTGTCGCGCACCTGCACGGTGGTGATGCCGCCGGCGACGGCGTCGATCACGGTTCTCAGCACGCCCCTGGCAGCGCACAGGGCGGTGTCGGTGACGAGGTAGAGCGAGAGATCGCTCACGCCAGCCGCGCCCGGTCGATGATGGTGGCGCCGTCGAGGGAGTGCAGCCGGTCGAGGAAGTGCGCCGCGAAACTGCCCGGCCCGGCCGCGTCGGCGGCGGCGAGTTCGGCGGCGACGGTGTACAGCAGCGTGGCGGCGGCGGTCGCGGCGAGCGTTGCGCCGGGTTCGTCACGGTCGACGAGCGAGAGCACGGCGGCGGTCACCGCGCCGAGCGCGCATCCGCCGCCGGTGACCCGGGTGAGCAGCACGTGACCGTTGGCCACCCGGATGGTCTGCGAACCGTCGGTGATGAGGTCGACCGCGCCGGACACGGCTACGCTCGCTCCGGTGCTGCGGGCGAGCAGGGCGGCGGCGTCGGCGGCGCCCTCCGGCGAGTCGGTGGCGTCGACGCCTCGGCCGCCGGTGCCCAGCTGGGCCAGGGCGATGATCTCCGACGGGTTACCGCGGATGGCCGTGGGCCGGAAGTGCAGCAGCTCGCGAGCCAGCCCGGTGCGCACCGGCAGCACGCCGATCGCGACGGGGTCGAGCACCCAGGGGGTGCCGGCGGCGTGTGCGGCCGACGCGGCCTCGAGCATCGCACTGCGCTGCTCGGCGTGCGGGGTGCCCACGTTCACCAGCACTCCGGAGGCCACCCCGGCGAACGGTCCGGCCTCGGTGGGCACGTCCACCATCGCGGGCGCGGCTCCCAGGGCCAGCAGCACGTTGGCGGTGAAGTTGGTCACCACCGCGTTGGTGAGGCACTGTACGAGAGGTTGGCTCTCGCGCAGACGGTCGAGCAGATGGGCAGCATTCTCTGGTGTCAGACGGATGGTCATCCGGGACATCCCTTCGCTAGTACGAACTAGATCAGGTTCAACGGGTGTTTTCTCAGCCCCGGCCGTTTGGCAGGGCACCCCGTGTCACTACCGAAACCCTAGCGGCCGGATTGTTCACACCCGGACTAGTAGTCGAAATCGTCGACGGCGAACCACGGCACCGGCACCGCCGGGTCCAGAAGCGCGAGCGGATCCACCTCGAAGGTCTCCAGCACCACGCTGACGCCGGGTGACACGAGCGCCTCCACACCGACATCGCCGACGACGGGTAGCCTGACCATTCCGCCACCCTGCCGGACGGCGGCCGTGAGGGCTGCTACGAGCGCGGTCACGTCGCACGAGCTGCGCAATCGGAACAGGCGCTCGCCGACCGTGAGGGTGTGAGCCTGCATGACATCTCCCTCGGTGTAGATCTCACGCTAAGACCAAAGCGGCGACGTGTATACACGGTTGACAGCGCTGCGTCTTTGTCTTTGTCTGAAACCCTCCAGCGTTTACACCGGCGCACCCGGCACACTGGACCGATGACAACCACACTGCTGAACAAGGCCGAACTCCTCAACGCCCTGCACGTGCCCGGCACGCCACTGATCGTCACGAACGTGTGGGACGCGATCACCGCCAAGATCGTCTCCGAGACCCCGGGCGTGAAAGCCCTCGCCAGTGCCTCGCACTCGGTGTCCAACGTGCGCGGCCTGCCGGACGGCGAGGGCCTCACCGTCGACGAGGCCATCATCGCCGCCCGCATTATCACCGGAGCGACCGACCTGCCCGTCTCGGTCGACTTCGAGAAGGGCTACGCGGCGGATTCCGCGGGGGTCGCCCGCAACGTGCGCCGCCTGATCGAGGAGGCCGGGGCCGCCGGCATCAACATCGAAGACTCCGTGGGCGCCACCAAGGCGCCGCAGTTCGACATCCCCACCGCGGCCGCCCGGGTCGCCGCGGCGCGGGAGGGCGCCGAGGCGGCCGGGGTGCCGCTGGTGATCAACGCCCGCGTCGACACCCTCGCGGGCGGCGGCGAGTGGGCCGAGGCCGTTCAGCGTGCCAACGCCTATCTCGACGCCGGCGCCGACGTGATCTTCTTCCTCGGCCTGGGCGACGAAGACAAGGTCAAGCGCGCCCTCGACGAGGTGAACGGCCGCATCTCCGTGATCGGGAACCCCGGCGCCGTTCCCCTGGCCCGGCTGGCCGAACTCGGCGTCTCCAGGGTCAGCTTCGGCCCCGGTACCCTCGGCCTGGCCCTCGCCGCGTTGCAGCGCGCCGCCGCCCAGCTCACCGCGCTCGGCGATTACCCCGACGACCTCGGCTTCCCCTTCGAGCTCTAACCCGGCCTCGGCGTGGGCGGCTCGGTACGGTGGGGTCATGCCCAGCTTCGCGTCGCACGATGAGACCGTTCTGCACTACGACGTTCTGACCCCGGATGCGGCGGGCGCGCCTGAGCGCCCGCCGCTGGTCGTGCTGGCCGGCGGGCCGGCCCGGCATCCGGAGTACCTGGGCGATCTGGCCGGGCTCACCCGCCTGCGCACCCTCGTGGTGCTGCACCAGCGGGGCGTGGGGGCGTCGTCGCCATCGCCCACCGCGCCCGCCGCATCCTGGCCCGCCCTGGCCGACGACGTCGAGGCGCTCCGCCGGCACCTGGGGCTGGCCGAGATCGAGCTGCTCGGCCACTCGGCCGGCACCCGCGTCGCGCTCGCCTATGCGGCCCGCCACCCTCATCGGCTGGCGAGCCTGTGCCTGCTCACCCCGCCCGCGCAGTGGCTCGTGACCGTCCCCGACGACAGCTCGCACATCATCACGGGGCACCGCGCCGAGCCCTGGTACGCCGATTACGTCGCGCACCGGATCGCGGCGACGGCGGCGACGACCGCCTCCGACCTGAACCACCTGTTCCCCTACCTCGCCCCGATCGCCTGGTCGCGGTGGACGGCCCAGGCCCGGGAGCACGAGGCGACCGGCGCCTGGCATCCCGCGGCGCAGGACCTGTTCTTCGCCGGGGCCGACCCGGCGGGCATCCTGATCGGCCTGGCGCAGGTGCACTGCCCGGTTCTGGTGGTCGCGGGCGCCGACGACGGCCTGACCGGGCTGGCCCCGGTGCTGGCCGTCGCGGACCTGTTCACGAACGGTCGTGCAGTGACCATCGCCGGCGCCGGGCACTACCCGTGGGTGGAGCAGCCGCAGGCGTTCACCGCGGCGCTGGCCGGTTTCTACCGGCGCCCGGCGGACACGGCCTAGACCCTCCGACGCCGGCCGCCGCGGGGCGCGGCCGTCAGAGCGGGGTGGGATCGAACAGCACGTGAGAGCGGCCCGTCATCGCGTCCTCGGCGACCCGGGCCCGCACCCCGTAGACGTCGCCGATGAGCTCGGGCGTGAGCACGTCTCGCGGGCTGCCCCCGGCGACCGCGCGTCCGTCCTGCAGGACAAGCACACTGTCGCAGAAGGTGGCCGCGAGATTCAGGTCGTGCAGGGCCACGATCGCGGTGACCGGCAGGTCGGCGACGAGGGCCAACAGCTCCAGCTGATGCCGGATGTCGAGGTGGTTGGTGGGCTCGTCGAGCAACAGCTCGGTCGGCTCCTGCGCGAGAGCCCGCGCGATGTGGGCGCGCTGGCGCTCCCCGCCCGACAACGTGCGCCAGAGTCGGTCCGCCTTGTCGGTCAGACCCACGTGCGCCAGTGCGCGGTCGATCGCCCGCGCATCGTCTGCGGTGTCCCCGCCGAAGAGCGACCGGTAAGGCGTGCGGCCCAGCCGCACGACGTCCCGTACCAGGATGTCCACCTCGGTCTCCGCGTGCTGCGTGACGGTCGCCACGGTTCGGGCGACGTGGCGGCGACGCACCGAGGTGAGGTCGGCCCCGTCGAGCGTGATCCTGCCGGTATCGGGTGCCGACACGCCCTGGAGGAGGCGCAACAGGGAGGATTTGCCGGAGCCGTTCGGGCCGAGCAGACCCACCGTCGAGCCGGGCAGCGGGCAGAGGGTCACGTCGTCGATCACGAGGGTGCCGCCTCGCCGCCAGCTCACGCGGTGCGCTTCGAGTGTCACGCCCTGCCCCTGCCCTTGTTCCGCAGCAGCAACAGCACGAACACGGGAACGCCCACGAGGGCGGTGCCCACGCCGACCGGCAGCGGGGTGGGGGCGAAGACGACGCGGGACGCGGCATCCACCCACACCATGAAGACAGCGCCGAGCACAATCGTGGCCGGGATGACCCTCGAGTGGCGCTGGCCGAAGAGCAGGCGGGCCGCGTGCGGCAGAACCAGGCCGACGAAGCCGATGGCGCCCGCGATGCTCACCAGGGTGGCGGTCAACAGGGCCGTGACGATCAACAGGATCAGCCGGGTGCGCCCGACGTGGATGCCGAGAGACGCGGCGACATCCTCACCGAACGCGAAGGCGTCGAGCGATCGCGCCCAGACCAGGCAGATCAGGGCGCCCACCGTGACCACGCCGGAGCTGAGGGCCACGTCGTCCCAGCGCATGCCTTCGAGCGAGCCGAGGAGCCAGAACATCACCCCACGGGTCTCGTCGGAGTCCGCGAAGGCGAACACGACCAGGGAGGTGAGCGCCGAGAACAGCTGGGTGCTCGCGACGCCGGCCAGGATGACCCCCGCCGTGCCGGCGGACGAGAACCGGGCGAGGAGCAGCACAAAGCCGAACGCGGCCAGGGCGCCGATGAACGCGCCGCCGGAGAGCCCGATGGCTCCGCCGCCGATGCCGAGAACCCCGACGAGCACCGCCCCCGTCGATGCCCCGGAGGACACCCCGAGCACGAACGGGTCGGCAAGCGGATTGCGCAGCAGCGACTGCAGGATGACCCCGCTCAGGCCGAGCCCGGCCCCGCACGCCGCTGCGACCAGGGCCCGCGGCAGCCGTTCCTGCCAGACGATCGCATCCTCCGAGACGCGCACCGGGATGTCGGTCAACGCTAGATGGTTCAACAGGATGTCGCGCACGTTGACGAGGGACACATCCGCGGGGCCGAGCGTGACGGCGACGCCCACCGAGAGCACGATCGCGACCAGGCCGAGCAGGCCGAGGGCCAGGGCGAGCACCGCGCGCGGCAGGGGCCGCCCGCGGGTCACCGAGGCGGCTTCAACGGTGCTCAGAGCGCGTCCTTGTGCTCGTCCCACCAGGCACGGATCTTCTCGAGGCCGTCGACGAAGCGGATGGACGGGTTCATCTCGGCGCCGTGCAGGGCGATGTAGCGCTGCTCCTGCACGACCTCGAGGTTCTTGGTGAGGGGGTCGCTCTCGAGGAATTGGATCTTCTCGTCGAGACGGTCGCCGGGGAAGCGGTCGCGCTGCAGATCGCCCAGGACGAGGATGTCCGGGTCGGCGTCGACGACGCTCTCCCAGCCAACGGCAGGCCAATCGTCGGCGGTGTCGGCAAAGACATTCGTCATGTTCGTGGTGCTGGCCAGGAGCGCCGCTGAGCCGAGGCCGCCGGCGATGTAGGGCGTCTTCGTGTCGGCGAACCAGAACATGACCGAGTGTCCGTCGAAGTCCAGGCCGTCGGAGGCCGCCGCGGCCCGCCCTTCGAGTTCGCTGACCAGCGCCTCGCCCCGGTCCGTCACGTCGAAGATCTCGGCCAGCTCGCGGATCTCCTGGTACAACGCGTCGACCTTGAGCGCCGTCGTGCGGGTTCCGCCGCCGTTGACGCTCACACCGTTGTCGCAGTCGGTGGGCGAGAGGTAGGAGCCGATGGCCGTCTCGGCGAGCCGTTCGCGGCTGGCGACCCCGGCGTCGGCGTAGTGGCGACCGAACGAGGCCGTGACGAAGTCGGGGTCGGTACCCAACAGCACCTCGTAGGTGGGCGCGTTGTCGGCCAGCCGCGGTACCGCCGAGTTCGCGGTGGCCAGCGAGTCGAGCACCGGGTCGGTCCACGACGCGGTGCCGACCATGCGCTCTTCCAGGCCGAGCGACAGCAGGATCTCCGTCGAGTTCTGGTCCAACGACACCACGCGCTCCGGGGCGGCCTCGAACGTCTGCTCGGAGCCGCAGTTCGAGACGACGAGGGGATACCCCGTCTTCCCGTCGCTGGCGACGGCCAGGGCCGCCGGCGAGTCGATCTCCTCGGAGGCGCCGCAGCCCGACAGGGTGGCGAGCGCGACGGCGGTGAGCAGGCCCACGAGGGCGTGCGTCCTTTTCGTAGTGATGGGAACTCCTGACGGTGCTGAGCGTAAAGTGACGGCTCCTCGCGATGCGGGCCTTGGTAAGTATAGCCTTACCTAAATTCCTGTCCGCTCGGTGAGGTGTTCCCTGACCTGCCTCCCGGTGACAGGATGTTCCTGTCCGGCTCCGCCGATCCGGCTCCCGGAGGCTGCACATGGTGACGTTTGGCATCGAGGAAGAGTACTTTCTCGTCGACCCGCGCTCCCTGCGGCCGGTCAGTATGGCCGACACCATCCTGGGCGATCTGCCGCCCCGGGCTCGCGCGCCCGGACTCGTCACCCGCGAGTTCCTGGCCTCACAGGTGGAACGAGCCTCGGCGGTCTTCACCGAGCTGACCGAGGCCGAGGCCGACCTGGCCGCCTTTCGAGGCGAGCTGGCTGCGGTGGCGAGGGAGCGCGGCGTCCTGGCTGTCGGAACCGGCACGCCCTTCGACGCCCCGGCGGCGCCGACCCTCACCGACGCGGCCCGGTACCACCGGATCGGGTCCGGAGTGCGCGGGGTCGTGCGGGACCATCAGATCTGCGCCACGCACGTGCACGTGGGCGTGCCCACCCGGGAGGCCGGGGTGCACGCCCTCAATCATCTGCGGGTCTGGCTGCCCACGTTGATGGCGCTGACCGGCAATTCGCCGTTCTGGCGCTGCCGGGACATCGGCTTCGATTCCTGGCGGGCGGTGATCATGCGCCGCTGGGCGACCACCGGCTGTCCGCCGGCGTTCACCGACGCCGACGACTACGACCGGCGCATCCGGCGTCTGGTCGGTGTGGGAGCCACTGTCGACACCGGCACGGTGGCTTGGTACGCGCGGCTGTCCGAGAGCTATCCCACGCTCGAGGTGCGGGTGGCCGACGCCCAACTCGACCTGGCGCCCACGATGATGCTGGCGGCGGTGGCCCGCGCCCTGGTCGTGACCGGCATGGCCGCGGGCGAGCGTGGGGCGCCGCCGCCCGCGGTGGAGCCCGAACTGCTCGACGCCGCGCTGTGGCACGCCTCCCGCGACGGCATCCGCGGCCAGCTCCTCGATCCCACCACCAGGGAGCTGGCCCCGGCCAGTGCGGTCACCGACAGTCTGCTGCGCTCCGTCGGCGACGCGTTGGAGAGCACCGGGGACCGGCCCCGGGTGGCCGAGCTGGTGGAGCAGGTGCGGCGCACGGGAACGGGCGCCCAGCAGCAACGGCGGGCGTTCCGCACGGGCGGGCTCGCCGGATGGCGGGAACTCGTCGAGTCGTCGTTCAGCTGATCGGCGCGCCGACTCCCGCGCCCGGCTCCAGGTTCAGTCGCCGGGGCGAATCACTTCGCCCACGAATCCGGTCGACCGGGCGCGCAGCATCGAGATCCGGTCATCTCGGGCGGCGGCAACGTCGTAACCGATGTAGGCCATCGACGGCAGCTTCCGCACGTTGGCGGAGCACTGGAACGCCTCACAGACCAGGATGCCGACGGTGTCGCCGTTGCGGCCGGCCGCCCCGGCCCGCTGGGCACTGTAGAGCACCACCTCGTTGGGCAGTTTCACATCGCGGCACCACGAGCACTGGGCGCGACGGCGTGGGGAGGCATCCGCCTGTCGGAGGACGATGCCGACAGGCTCGCCGTCGACGGGGACGACGACGTAGGAGCGGCGCTTCATCCTGGGGTCGACCCAGCCGACATAGTCCAGCTGCGCCCAGTCGAGCTGGTCGAAGCCGGGCGGCAGGGTGATGTCGGACACGACCTTGCGGGAGGCGTTCACGAAGGTGGCCTTGATGGTGGCGGTACTGAGGGGGAGCATACGAAGTCTCAATCGGTTGAGTGGTCGGGGTGCTGCGTGTCGGTCGTGGGCCAGTTCCGAAGCGACGTGTCGATGGCGTCGAGCACCCGGGTCCAGCTCGAAGCCGCGGTGGGATCCGAGTGGTCGAAGCCGCCGCCGGACTCGAGCGCGACGAAGCCGTTGATGGCGCTGCCGAGTAGCCGCACACCGTGCACCTCGTCGTCAGGGCTGAGGCCGTAGCCGCTCACAATGGCCCGGGCTGAGCGGGCGATGAGCCCGCCCGCGCTCTGGGCGGCAGCCTCCGGCGATACGCGGCGCTGCGCCGCCTGCCACCGGCCGGGGTAGGCGATGGCGTAGTCGCGGTGGGCGTTCGCGAACGCGAACAGGGCGCTCCGGCCGGCCTTGCCGGGCAGGGCCTCAGCCAGACCGTCCGCGAGCTCCTGCAGGGCGAACGCGGCGGTGAGGTCGAGCAGGTCGTCGAGCCCCGAGATGTGCGAATAGATACTCGCCGGGCGCACGTCGAAGCGGCGGGCGAGGGCGGAGAGCGTCACGGCGGACAGTCCGGTCTCGTCGGCCAGTTCGGCGGCGGCCTGGACCAGCCGGGCTTCGGTCAATCCGGGACGCTTCATCAAATTTCCTAAGTCTCGCAGTTTATAAACTACAGACTATAGGCAATGCTCAGTCCTCGGGAAGCAGCGTGAACTCGACCCGGCCCCAGGCCGCCCCGTTCACCTGCACCTCGAGGGCGTGCACCCCCGGGTGGTAGCGCCGGGTGGTGATGGCCCGGAACGAGTGCGACCGGGCCAGCTGCACGGTCTCGCCAGCTGCACGGTCTCGCCGGCGGCCAGGGTCACGATCGGCGCGGTGACCAGGGCTGCGGCGGCTCCCGTGTCGCTAAAGGCGTAGTTCTTCGCGACTCGCCGTGGCTTCGGACCGAACGAGCGGCGTTTCCCGAGATTCTCCGCCTTTACATGCGGGCGCGGCTGCGGATGACGCGGCGCGCTCGGGAGCGATGACCAGCACTACCGCGCCCGCTCCGAGCACGAGTCCGACGAGGGTGGCGGGAGTGAACGGGTCGGCGAAGAGGATGCTGCCGGCGACGGCCGTGGTCGGCGCCACCAGGTACAGCAGGGCGTTGAGGGCAGTGATGCCGAGGCGGCGCAGCAGGTACCAGTAGAGCGCGTAGGCGATGAGGGTGGGGAACACAGCGATCAGCACCGTCGAGAGCCAGAAGCTCAGGGTGGCCGGCGGGGCGAGCGCCCCGGTAAGAGCGGCCAGCAGCGTCACGGCCACCAGCGTGATGGCGGCGTGGGTGGCCAGGGTGGCGAAGACGCCGAGCCGGGCCGGGGTGCGCCGCTCCAGGAAGGTCGCGGCGACGAGACTGGCCAGCGCCACCAACGGCAGCAGGTAGGCGGGGGTGGGCGAGATCGACGTCGAAGCATCCGCCGCCACGATCAGGACCACTCCCACCGCACCGAGCGCCAGGCCCAGCCACTGCAGCGCCCGCACACGCAGCCCGAGCAGCGGTCCCACCAGGGTTGCCACGACCAGGGGCTGGATCGCGTCGATGAGGGCCGTCGTCCCGGCCGAGACCCCCGCGCCGACGGCCAGATAGACGGGCAGGATGTAGCCGAATTGGGCGAATAGCCCGATGGTGAGGTGCGGGCGGATGTCGCGCCAGGCCGGGAACGCGCGTCGGTGAGCTCGAAGCCGACGATCTCGGAAGCGCAGCGCCATCATGCCGACCAGCAGGAGTGCCGCGACGACGAGGTACCGCCAAACCAGCACGGTCAGGGCCGGCGCCGCCTCCGTGCCGATCTTCGCGATGATGAACCCGGAACTCCAGGTCAGCACGAAGGCGGCCGAGGCAGCGACCAGAAGAAGTCGCTGAGGTATACCGATCTGTGTACTCATTCGATCGAGTATACAGAACGGTATAGTGGGGCCATGACCACCGAGAACTCGCCCGAGGCGATCCCGCACTACACCCCGGGGGCCGAGCGGCTGCTGGCCGCGGCGTCCGACCTCTTCTATCGGGAGGGTATCCACGCCGTCGGCGTCGACGCCATTGCCGCGGCGGCCGGGGTCACCAAGAAGACGCTCTACGACAGGTTCGGGTCGAAGGAGGCGCTGGCCGTGGCGTATCTCCGCGGGCGGGACGCTCGGTGGCGGGAGTTCCTGGAGCAGGGACTCGCGTTGCAGGCGCCCGGCAGCGTGGACCGTGTCCTCGCGGTGTTCGACATTTCGGCGCGCTGGGCCGTCGCCAACAGCAGCAAGGGCTGCAGCGCCATCAACGCGCGCGCCGAGACAGACGATGCGGCGCATCCGGTGGCCGTCGAGGCGATTCGCCAGAAGAAGTGGATGCGCGACGTGTTCGAGCGGCTCTGCCGGGACGCGGGCATCGCCGGTGCGGACCGGGTGGCCGACATTCTGATGCTGCTCTACGAGGGCGCCCTGGTGACCGTGGGGATGGGCACCTTCGCCGACCCGTTCACGGCCGGACGTACGGCCGCGAACACGATCCTGCGAGGCGACGCCCCCTAGGGACGGTGCGTGGCCGCCTGGGCATGCGCAGCGTCCTGTCGGGCACTGGCTTCGCGCTCGGCCCGGTCGGCGATTGCGGCGTCGTCCACGCTGAGCATCACGCCGCTGTCTCGCAGGGTGAACAGGTGCAGCAGAATCCGCCAGCGGCCGACCTCCCACTGGCGAGGCGGGATCTCCTCATCGTTCCAGGGCTCTGTCGGAGTTCCCAGATTCTGACTGAGCAGGGCAAGAATGCGGTCATAGCCGAGCCTGGTTCCCGGATCGTTCGGGCTCGGCGTGTTGTACAGCTGCAGGTCGATGCCCAGGAAGTCACCCGCGTGGGACATCCAGCTGGCGTAGACCTCGCCGCCGAACGACACCTCGAGGCGCCGGATATCGACCGGGCTCGGCCACGTCTGGCCGGCGGCCGCGCCGGCGCCGTCGTCGTCGTTGCCAGTGTCGGTGTCGGTGTCGACCGGCCGCACCCCCAGCGTCGCAAAAAGGTCACCCACCGCAGCATCTGTCGCCGGCCAAGCGCCCCGGGTGACCGCGAGGACCAGCTCCACGGCCTGGGCCGGGTCGGGTGCCGGCGAATTCGCGGGCGACGCATCCGTCATGCGCACAGCCTATGCCCACCGGTGTCGACTCGAGGGCCTAGCGCTCTCTGCCACCATGCGTAGCGTGGACGACCTGAGCACTCCGACGAGAGGACTGTACCGATGAACGGTGTACCGATGAACGGCGTACCGATAAACGGCCTACCGATGAACGCACCGACCGGCATCCTGCGCGGCATGAGCAACGTGAGCTATTGGGCCGAGGACCACGCCGCCGCGACGGCCTGGTACACCGAGCTGTTGGGCATGGAGCCCTACTTTCAGATGCCAGGCTACGCGGAGTGGCGGGTGGGCGACTACGGCCACGAACTGGGCCTGATCGACGCCAGGTACGCCCCGCAGCCTGCAGCGGATGTGCCCGGTGGGGCGGTGCTCAACTGGCACGTCGACGACATCAGGGCGGCCCTGGACCGGCTGCTCGAGCTGGGCGCGACGATGCGCGAGGACATCCGGGAGCGCGGCGAGGGCTTCACGACGGCGGCCGTGGTGGACCCGTTCGGCAACGTGCTCGGCGTGATGACGAACCCGCACTACCTGCAGGTGCTCGCCGACGCCACCCCGGACGGAGAGGCGGCCCGCGCCGGGCATCCGGCGCCCTAAGGTGCGCGCCATATTAGGAGATAGTGAGTTTTCTAGGACGCAGTTGCCAAAAGCATCCTTGAAATCTCACTATTTCCTTATTGACGTGCGAACCCGGTCAGTCGAGCGTGTGTTCCGACGGGTCGGCGGGAGTTTTCGTCAGTTCGCGGACAGCTCGGCGTAGAGGTCCACGGAGTTGCCATCGGGATCCAACAGGGTCGCGTAGCGCTGGCCCCAGTGCGCGTTCCACGGTTCGACATGGGCAACGTAACCGGCGGTGACCAGCTCGGCGAAGGCCGCATCCACCTCGGCCGGCGTGCCTTTGTCGAACGCGAGCGCGATGCGGTGGCCGCCCGTGGGTGCGATGTAGTCGGGGTCGAATCCGCGAATAGTCGCGATAGTGTCCCATGCCAGGCTCGTGCCGTCATCGAGTTTCGCGTCGACGTGCGGCGCATCGTCGAGTCCTTCCTCGATCCGCACGCCCAGCGCTCGATAGAAGGCCAGCGAAGCGGCCATGTCACCCGTCACGATCCCGATGAAACCCAGTTTTAGTGTCATGCCATCACCGTAGGAGACTTTGGCCGGCTGGGTAGCTGCTATTGGGATGAGCCGCGGGTGGCCGATACTGTGAACGGACGGTCCATCCAGGCGTGTCGATTGGAGATCCTTGTCATGAGCACCGAACAGGGCCCGATGCAGTTCTCCTTCACCGCTCCGATCGGAGTACTGGTGAAGGGCGAGATGTGGTCGTGTGTCGAAGTCCCGGGTTCGGTGGAGCTGTTCGGCACCGGGAAGGCCGTCCGGGTAGTGGCGCAGGTGGATGACCAGCCGGTGACGGCTGGCCTGATGCCCACCGGATCGGGTGGTCACATGCTCTCGATCAGCGCCAAGCTGCGGAAGAAGCTCGGCAAAAAGGTAGGCGACGACGTCGTCGTCCGGCTTTCAGAGCGGTTGACCTGAGGAGGAGGCCAGTGGCCGTCAGCGAAAAGCTCGTGAAGGCTCAGAGCGAGCTCACCGACATCAACGTGCAAATCGACAACCATCCGCTCAACAGCAGCGCGCTGAAGGATGCGCGTGAGGTCGTTGCCGAGCACCGGCAGGCGGGCAAGGATGCCGTCGAGGTCGCGCTCGCCGAACGCGGGCTGCCCAGTGCCGCAGCGCAAGGCAAGGCCCTCGTGCTCGGCGTCACGTCAATGTGGAACCTGAACCGCAAGCGCGTTGGTCTCGAAAACCGAATCCGCAGACTCGACCGCTTGTGACGTTGCGGCACTAGCGATGAAAATCAGACGAGGCGCGATCGACCTCCACATCACCGACACCGAAGGCTCTGGGCCTCCGGTCGTAATCCTTCACGGCCTGGCGGGCAGCAGCACCGAGATGGCTGCGACAGCTGCGGCTCTCGGCGATCACCGAGTGGTCACGGTTGACGCTAGAGGTCACGGACGCAGCACCCGCTTTCCGGACGACGTGTCGCGGGCGGCCCATGTGGCCGACGTGGTGTTCGTGATCGAGTCGGTGCTCGGGAGCCCTGTTTCCCTTGCCGGCCAATCCCTGGGCGGCCACACCGCTCTGCTGGTCGCAAGTGCCCGGCCCGATCTGGTGGAACGTCTCGTTCTCCTCGAGGCCGGTGTCGGCGGGGACGGCAACGAACAAAGCAGAGATGCCATGCGTCGCTTCTTCACGTCCTGGCCGGTGCCGTTCGGCAACAAATCGCACGCGCGCGCCTTTCTCGGTGACTCTCCGCTCTCGCGCGCCTGGATCGCCGACCTCGAGGTGCGGCCCGATGGGCTGTGGCCGCGCTTCGATCCCGACGTGATGGTCGAGACCATCGCTCACGTGGATGCTCACCCGCGCTGGCCGGAGTGGTGCGACCTCAACATCCCCACCCTCGCCGTTTTCGGCACCGAGGGAATGTTCTCTGCGGCAGCGAAGGATGAGTTCGTATCGCGTGGTTCGAAAGTCACGCGCGTCGACCTCGACGGCGGAAGCCATGATGCGCACCTCGATGCCTTCCCCCAGTGGATAGCTGAGTTCAGGGCCTTTCTCCCGCCGCCTCGCACCTAACGGGAACATCCCCGCGGGCCCCGGCCAGCCGCTGATTTCGACGGTTACCGTGGCGACACCGGCTCCCAGCTCCACCTCAGTCGATGAAGCCGAATCCGATTTGCCCGAACCCGAAAGCGTGACGGGTCTCATCAACCGACACAGCCGCATCGGGGATCGGTCGTCCCAGACAGTCGGCCAGCAGAACGCGGGCATCAGCGATGCAGTGGGTGAGCTCGGGAATGAGCGGGAACCGCCAGGGTGCGATGCGAGCGTCTCTGGCGCATCAGGTTCGCATTGCGGGCGAACCTCACTGAAAGTCAATCGTGCCAGGGCTAAATCAGTGCCTGCTTCTCGAGCGGGACGGTGGCCGTCGCGACTCGACCGCGAATGCAGTGAGTGTGACGGGCGCGACCTTGCCATCACTGTGCGTTCCATCTGTTGCAGCAAGAACCGCACCTCCGAAAGTGAACTCCCCATGAGGAGCCCAACTTTCGGGGTGCGGTTCAAGGTACTGTCAGGCCGGCGGATGGCCCAGTGGAGCGGCTAGCCCAGCTGCTGGCGCCGGCGGCGGAACAGGATGAGCGCCGTGCCGAGGAGCACCACTCCCAGACCGGTGCCCGCGACGCCGACCACGTTGACTCCAGTGGCGGCGAGCTTGCTGGTGGCCGCCGGAGTGGCAACCGGGGGCACGACAACTACCGTGGCGGGCGCGTANGGGGCACGACAACTACCGTGGCGGGCGCGTAGGTGATGGTCACGATCGCGGTGGTGGTGTTTCCGGCGGTGTCGCTGACCTCGTAGGTGACCGGCGTGGGGTTTCCCGTGAAGCCGGCCTGTGGGGTGAACGTGATGGCGCCGGTGGCAGGGTTGACCGTCCAGGTGCCCTCGCCCGTGACGACGAGCTTGGTGACCGGGTCACCCCTACCGTCGATGATGCGCACGGTGGCCGGGTCGAGGTCGCCGGAGTCGTTGCCGATCACGTCGACAGTGACCGGGGCACCCTGCGGGTTACCGACCGACTTGTCGTTCGCTGACTCCGGAACGAACGTGATCGTGACGTTGGCGGTGGTGGTGTTTCCGGCGGTGTCGCTGACCTCGTAGGTGATCGGCGTTGGGTTGCCTGCGAAGCCGGCCTGTGGGGTGAAGGTGATCGCGCCGGTGGCGGGGGCGACCGTCCAGATGCCCTCGCCCGTGACGACGAGCTTGCTGACCGGGTCACCCTTACCGTCGATGATGCGCACAGTGGTCGGATCGAGGTCGCCGCGGTCGTTGCCGATCACGTTGACGGTGACCGGGTCACCCTGCGGGTTGTTGAGCGACGTGTCATTGATCGCGCCGGGGACGTAGGTGACAACGACGTCGGCGGCCGTGACCGTGCCGAGGGTGTCGGCGATGGCGTAGCTGATTGAGGTCGGGTTGCCGGAGAATCCGGCCTCCGGAGCGAAGGTGATCGCGCCGGTGGCAGGGTCGACAGTCCAGGTGCCCTCACCGGGCACGACGAGCTTGGTGACCGGGTCACCCTTGCCGTCGATGATGCGAACGGTCGTCGGGTCGAGGTCGCCGCGGTCGTTGCCGACCACGTCGACGAGGACCGACCTGCCCTGCGCATTGTTCAGCGACTCATCGTCCGCGGCCTCCGGGACGAACGTGATCGTGACGTCAGCAATGGCGGTCTTGCCGCGCGTATCGGAGATCAAGTAGGTGATCGGCGTGGGGTTGCCGGAGAAGCCGTTCTCCGGGGCGAAGGTGACCGCGCCGGTGGCAGGGTCGACCGTCCAGGTGCCCTCACCGGGCACGACGAGCTTGGTGACGGGGTCGCCCTTACCGTCGATGATCTGAACTGTCGTCGGGTCGAGGTCGCCGGAGTCGTTGTCGATCACCTCGACCGTGACGGGCTTGCCCAGCTCATTGCCTGTCGACACATCGTCGTTCGCCACGGGGGCGGGCTTGGGGGTCGAGGTGAAGGTGCAGGCGACGTCCTTCACACCGGCGGGGACGGTGAACTGCCCGGAGGTTCCGGTGCCCCCGGTGACCTGAGTACCGGTTGCCGGATCGACGCAGGTCCAGACCGTGTTGTAGGCGTCCGGGTTCGTGGTACCGGCGGGGGTCTGCTCGACCGTGTAGGTTTCTCCGGGCAGGATGAGGATCGGGGACCCTATTGGCTGAAAGAGGCGTAAATCCCGTGCCGCGAACCCCCAAAATGGGGCGATTCCCGTGCCGCGAGCGCCCGGCGCTGCCGGAGGCAGCGCCGGGTCGCGGTCAAGCGCGACTAGTTGAAGACCATCCCACCGTCGACCACGATTGACTGGCCGGTGATGTAGTTGGAGTCGGGGCCGGCCAGGAAGGAGACGACTCCGGCGACCTCGGCGGTTTCAGACAAGCGGTCGAGGGCGATGCCCTTGGTGAACTGTTCCCAGCCCCACGCTTCAGGCTTGTCGTTGTCGGTCGCCAGCTTCTTCGCCAGGTTCTCCATCAGGGGCGTCTTCACGATGCCGGGGGCGAAGGTATTGACCGTGATGCCGAACGGCGCCAGGTCCCGGGCGGCGGTCTGGGACAGACCGCGAAGGGCGAACTTCGTCGACGAATACAACGCGAGGCCGGGGTTGCCGATGTGGCCGGCCTGGGAGGCGGCGCTGATGATCTTTCCACCGTGGCCGAGTTCCTTGAACGCCTTGGTGGCAGCCTGGATGCCCCACACCGCGCCGTTGAAGTTGATGGAGAAGATCTTCGCGATGCTCTCCTCGGTGATCTCCTCGATGGGAGAGGTCGGGGCGATGCCGGCGTTGTTGACGATCACGTCGAAGCCACCCAGTTCGGTGACGGCCTGCGCGACCGCAGCGAAGACGCTGTCTCGGTCGGAGACGTTGACGTGCACCGCGATTGCTCCGCCGGCCGTGCCACCGAGCGATTCGGCGACGGCGACGGCGGTCTCGAGGTTCAGGTCGGCGATGGCCACCTTGAAGCCGTCAGCGTGCAGCCGCTCCGCGACCGTCCGCCCGATTCCCTGTCCACCACCGGTGATGAGTGCGACTTTTCCATTCTCCGTGCGTGCCATGATCGTGCTTCCTATCTTCATTGTTCGAAACCTGTCGGCGGGTCGATGACAAAGTCACAACCGGACAGGCGGGAGGCGCAGCTAGATCAGCGTTTGCTTCACGAGCTGCTCATAGGTCTGGGTGGCGTCGAGCAGGTTGGTCCAGAGCACGGCGCGACCCGCGGCGCGGGACTTCTTCACGTCGATGATGCGCTGGTTGCTGCTGCCGCGGAATTGCAGCTTGAAGTCTTTCTTGGCGAGGTCGAATCGGCCATCCACGAGGATGTCTATCTGATCGAGCAGTTCCAGCTTGTCGGGGCTGTCGAGCAGCAGCTCTTCGTAGGAATACCCGGTCCACGACCAGATGTCCTTGGCTTGGCCGAAGGTCGCCCGCACCCGGCGCACCAGGGAGAGGCACACCCCGGTGTTGATGAAGGGTTCCCCGCCCAGCAGGGTGAGGCCCTGCACGTACGGTTGGGCCAGGTCGGCAAGGATCCGATCCTCGAGCTCGACCGTGTACGGCGTGCCATAGCGGAAGTTCCAGGTGGCCTCGTTGAAGCAGCCTTCGCACGCGAACAGGCATCCGCTCACATATAGGCTGCAGCGCACTCCCTCGCCGTCGACGAACATGAACGGTTTGTAGTCACCGATGAAGCCCTGGCTGAGCTTGTCGGAGAGCCACTCACCGGGTTTCGGGTTCCGCATAACGGCTGCCTACAGGGAGCCGCTGACGCCGGTGGCGCCAGCCATGTGCTTGACCCTGGAAACGATCTCCTGGTGGCGACCGTGCACCATCGGGCGGGCCTGCGGGTTGCCGAGGTAACCGCAGGTGCGCTTGACCACGTCGCAGCTGGCCGGGTCGTCGTTGCCGCAATCCGGGCAGGCGAAACCACGCTCGGTGGGGGTGAAGTCGCCGGAGAAGTCGCACTTGTAGCAGCGGTCGATGGGGGTGTTGGTACCCAGGTAACCGACCCGGTCGTAGGCGTAGTCCCAGACGGCTTCGAGCGCCTTGGGGTTCTGCTGCAGCACCGGGTACTCGCAGTAGTGGATGAAACCGCCGGAGGAGAACACCGGGTAGTCCTTCTCGAAGTCGAGCTTTTCGAACGGGGTCGGGTTCTTGCGCACGTCGTAGTGGAAGCTGTTGGTGTAGTAATCCTTGTCGGTGATGTTCTCCACCGACCCGAACTTGACCTTGTCGAGGCGGGAGAACCGGTCGGTCAGGCTCTCGCTCGGGGTCGAATAGACGCTGAACTGGTAGCCGTACTCTGCGCTCCACGCCTTGGTGTGCGCGTCGAGGGTCTTGAGGATGTCCAGGGTGAACGCCTTCGCCTCGGCGTCGCCCTCCCAGGCGCCGCCGAAGAAGGCCGCAGCCACCTCGTAGAGGCCGATGTAGCCCAGCGACACCGTGGAGCGGCCGTCCTTGAAGAGGGTGTCGACCGAATCGGTGCGCGCCAGCTGCTGGCCGAAGGCGCCATAGACGTAGAGGATCGGGGCGTTCGCGGGGGTCGCCTGCTTGCACCGTTCGATGCGGTAGACCAGGGCGTCGCGGGTGATCAACAGACGCTCCTCGAGGATGCTCCAGAACTTCGCCCGGTCCCCGGCGGCCTCCAGCGCGATGCGCGGCAGGTTCACCGTCACCACGCCCAGGTTCATCCGGCCCTCGGAGACATCGTTGCCGTCAGCGTCGGTCCACCCCTGCAGGAAGGATCGGCAGCCCATCGGCACCTTGAAGCTGCCCGTGATCTCGACGAGTTTGTCGTAGCTGAGCACGTCCGGGTACATCCGCTTGGTCGAGCACTCCAGCGCGAGCTGCTTGATATCGTAATTCGGGTCGCCCTCAGCGAGGTTGAGGTCGCGCTTGAGCGTGAAGATCAGTTTGGGGAAGATGGCTGTGCGCTTCTCGCTGCCCAGGCCGTCGATGCGGATCTGCAGGATCGCCCGCTGGATCTCCCTCTCGAACCAGTCGGTGCCCAGGCCGAAGCCCAGCGACACGAACGGGGTCTGCCCGTTCGAAGTGAACAGGGTGTTGATCTCGTATTCGAGGCTCTGCATCGCGTCATAGATGTCCTTGCGGGTCTTCTCCTCCGCATAGGCGTGGTGCTTGGTCTGGTCGCCGATCCACCGTTCCGCGTCGGCAAGGTGCTTGGCGAAGTTGGCGCGGGCGTACGGAGCCAGCAGCTCGTCGGTGCGGTTGGCGGAGCATCCGCCGTACTGGCTGGACGCCACGTTGGCGATGATCTGCGAGATCTGCGCGGTGGCAGTCTGAATGGAGCGGGGCGGCTCCACGTCAGCGTTGCCGATGCGGAAACCCCGGCTGAGCATGCCCGTGAAGTCGATCAGGCAGCAGTTGGTCATCGGTGCGTATGGGCTGTAGTCCAGGTCGTGAAAATGGATGTCGCCCTTCTGGTGCGCATTGGACACGTGCGGCGGCAGCATCTTGTGGCCGATGGCCTTGCCCACGGCCCCGGCGGTGAGGTCGCGCTGGGTGTTGAAGACGTCGCTGTCTTTGTTGGCGTTCTCGTTCACCACCGAGGAGTCTTTGCTGAGCAGGTTGATGATCGAGTGGTTGATGTCGGTGGACTTGCTGCGGGCGAAGTCGCGCTGGGTGCGGTATCCGATGTACTTCTCGGCGAGGTCATATTCGTGGCTTTCGAGCAGCGCGTGCTCCACGATGTTCTGCACCTCGTAGATCTTGATGTCGGTGCTGAAGCGGCCGGCGATCTCCCGGTTGACGGCGGCGACGATATCGACGATCGCCCGGTGCACGAGCGGGGTAATTTCGGTGTGAATCTCCACCGCGGCCTTGACCAGCGCCTCGTAGACCTTGGTGTCATCGAAGTCCACCCGGCGGCCGTCGCGTTTGACGACCTGGATGGCGACGACGTCGTCGCGGGTGGCAGTGGTCGGGGCCGGGGCGCTGATGCTTGGATTCACGCCTTCAGCATAGGGACGTCAGTTCGCCGAAATCACTAGATTTGGGTGCCCTTGGTCCCTGGTGCCGCTACATGTAGTGGTGGCGCGCCGTCGAGGGCCGGAAAGACGCCTCGGGATTCGCCGACCGTTTTGGGTGCACATCTGTGCACCCGGAACACGTGGGCGTGTCTGTCACAGCTGTGACTTGTGCTTCGCCGGCACCCTCGCCGGTCAGCCGATGACGGGCTGTTCCTCCGGGTACTTGTAGAGCAGATTGCGGCGGCGCAGCGCCAACGCTGACGCCAACCCGATCGGTCCGATCCGGCCGGCGAACATCAACGCCGCGAGGAGGTATTTGCCCGCAGGTGGCAGTTCCGCGCTGAGCCCCACGCTCAGCCCGCAGGTGGCGAAGGCGGAGATCACCTCGAAGAGAATATGGTCGAGCGACGCGTCGCTGACCAGCATGATCAGGCCGCTCCCGCCGAGCACCAGCGTTGCCCCGAAAAAGGTCACGCTGATGGCCACCCGCATGGTCTGCTCGGGAATGGTGCGCCCGAACACCATCAGGTTTTTGTCGCCCTTGGCCTCGGCAACGATCGCCAGGAACAGCAGCGCGATCGTGGTCACCTTGATCCCGCCCGCGGTAGACGCCGACCCGCCGCCGACGAACATCAACGCGTCGGTCGCCAGAAGGGTCGCCGAGGTGGATGCGGCCGGATCCACCAGGGAGAACCCGCCCGACCGCATCATGGTCGACGCGAAAATCGACTGCATCACCCGCTCCCCCACCGAGAGGTCCCCGATCGTGGCACTGTTGGACCATTCCAAAGCGCCCCACAGTGCGGCGCCGACAACCAACAGGATGCCTGTCGTCGTCAGGGTGAGCTTCGTGTGCAGGTTCCACTTGCGCCAATGGGCCTTGGCCATCATCAGCACCAGGAACACCGGGAACCCGAAACTTCCGACAAGAACGCCGACCATGATGGGCACGAGGATCCACGGGTCGTTCTCGAACCCGGACAGGCCGGTGGTATGAGCGGTGAAACCGGCGTTGTTGAACGACGAAACGGCGTAGAAGATGCCGTGCCAGAGGCCGCCGCTCCAGGACTGCTCCACCACTATGAACCGTGGCACCAGAAACACGGCCAGCGCCAGCTCCAGCGTCAGGGCTGTCAGGATCACCACGCGCAGCAGCGACTGCACCTCACCGAGCTTGGTGGTTCCGACCCCCTGACGGGCCAGGATGCGACCCTTCAAACCGAGATTTCGGGTCACCGCTCGAGTCAGGAGCAGTGCGATCGTGACGATGCCCAGACCGCCGATCTGGATGGCCAGCAGGATCACGATCTGGCCGAAAAACGACCAGTGCTCCGCCGTGTTGACGGTGACGAGGCCCGTCACCGTCATCGCCGAGACCGCTGTGAAAAGAGTGTCGTGGAACGCGGTGCCGCGACCATCAGCGGCGGCTATGGGCAGGCTGAGCAAGGTCGTGAACAGCAGCACAACGAAGAGAAACACCATCAGGGCCAGCAGCGCTGAGAAGTCGTGGACGACCAGATTCGACAAGCCCGTCGCCGTACGGGGATGCCCCTGCGTCTTCCGCCCGAACGAGGCGCGTGTCACCGCCACGGCCGGCCTCGGTGCCGTGAACAGGTGAGGAACACGTCCGCGGGATCTGCAGCGCCTTTCGGCATGTTTAGCCACCTCAGATGTCTAGGCTTCGGTCGTGCAACTGTACAGCCCGAGCGCCCCGTCGCGGTCCTCCGAACCGGCGGCCTAGTGCCCGCCGCCGAGATTGCCCGCGAGACGCGCGTGGATGTCGGTGCTGGCTTTGTTCAGCCCGACGATCACGGCACGCTTGCCGTGGCGTTCGTACCTGTTGGTGATCGCGTCCAGCGCGGCCACCGTTGAGGCGTCCCAGATGTGCGAGGCGGACATGTCGATGACCACCCGGTCGGGGTCGTCGGCGTACTCGAACTGGGTGGTGAGGTCGTTGCTCGAGGCGAAGAACAGCGCACCGGTCACGGTGTAGAGGGCCGTGGGCACGGTGTCCTCGGTGGAGACGGTGCGCTGAACGTTCACGAGGTGCGCCACCCGCCGGGCGAACGCGACCATGGCCACGAGCACACCCACCATCACACCGATGGCGAGGTTGTGGGTGAAAACGACAACCACGACGGTGGAGAGCATGACGGTGGTCTCGCTCTTGGGCATCCGCTTGAGCGTCGACAGGCGGATGCTGTGCCAATCGAAGGTGAGCACCGACACGATGATCATCACGGCCACCAGCGCCGCCATCGGGATGATCGCCACGACGTCGCCGAGGGCGACGACCAGGATCAGCAGAAACACCCCGGCGAGGAAGGTGGAGATGCGGGTGCGGGCACCAGAGGCCTTGACGTTGATCATGGTCTGACCGATCATGGCGCAGCCGCCCATGCCGCCGAAGAAGCCGGAGAGCATGTTCGCCACACCCTGGCCCCAGGTTTCGCGGGTCTTGTGCGAGTGGGTGTCGGTGACCTCGTCGACGAGCTTGGCGGTCATCAGCGACTCAAGTATGCCCACCATCGCCATCGCCAGGGCGTACGGCGCGATGATGGAGAGGGTCTCAGAGGTCAGCGGCACATTCGGGATGAACAGCTCCGGCAGGCTCTTGGGCAGTTCGCCCTGGTCGCCCACGGTGGGCACGGTGATCGCGATGGTGACGGTGGCGATGGTGAGGAGCACGATGGCCACCAGCGGCGCCGGCACGATCTTGGTGAACCGGGGCATCACGACCATGATGATGATCCCGATCGCCACCAGCGGGTAGACCATGACCGGCACGCCGAGCAGGTGCGGCAGCTGGGCGATGAAGATCAGGATGGCCAGCGAATTGACGAAGCCGACCATGACGCTGCGCGGGATAAACCGCATCAGTTTGGCCACGCCGAGCACGCCGAGTATCACCTGCAGCAGCCCGGCCAGGATGACCGTGGCGATGAAGTAGTCCATGCCGTAGTCCAGCGCCACGGGTGCGATCACCAGGGCGACCGCGCCGGTGGCGGCGGTGATCATGGCGGGGCGACCGCCGAGGAATGCGATGGACACGGCCATCACGAACGAGGAGAACAGCCCCACCCGCGGGTCGACGCCGGCGATGATCGAGAACGAGATGGCCTCGGGGATGAGGGCCGTCGCCACGACGAGGCCGGCGAGCACCTCCCGGGTAAGGATGCGCGGGGTGCGGAGCGCCGTCAGCACGGACGGGTCGGCCTTGTAGCGGTTGGGCGTGGGAGTTTTCTCAATGAGAGCCATGGCGGCCTCCAGCGACGGGGCCCGCGGTGCGGACCGGGATGGGGCAAAGTAGGGGGTGCGCCGGGTGCGCACGCCATCCGCCGAACCGGCAGGATGGAAGGGCTGGCAGCAGCGTCAGCCAACCAGCACAACCCTACCCTAACGTAAGGGTTGGTTTAGTTCCTGTGCGCGGGAGGGGTTTGAGACATGGCAACGGATGACGCACCGGCCACGATGCACATCGGCGAGTTGGCCGACCGCACCGGCCTGTCCCTGCGCACCATCCGGCACTATGACGAGGTGGGTCTGCTGAAGCCCTCCGGTCGCACCGAGGGTGGCTTCCGGCTGTACACAGCCGTCGACCTGGAGCGGCTGATCCTCATCCGGCGGATGAAGCCGCTCGGCTTCTCGCTGGAGCAGATGATGGCGTTGCTGAAGACCATCGACACCCTGGATGCGGCCGACGCGGCCGATCGGACCGCCGTGCGGGCCGACCTGGCGTCGTTTGTGACCCAGGCCGAGGAGCGCCGGCAGAAGCTAGCCGAGCAGCTCGCCATGGCCGACGAGTTCCTGGACCTCCTGCGCCGTCACGGCCGCGACGTGTAACACCCGCCGACGGGAGGGAACCGAACCAATGACCAGCAGCACTCCAGCCGTGATCGTCTGCGACGTGAATGAGACACTCTCGGACATGTCGGGCATGAAGGCCCGGTTCGTGCAGGTCGGCGCCCCCGCCCATCTGGCGTCCGTGTGGTTCGCCGCGCTCCTGCGGGATGGTTTCGCCCTCGCCGCGGCGGGTGGCGCCGCGCCGTTCGCGGTGATCGGGTCCGAGCTCCTCCGCGAGGTGCTGCGCGATGTGGCACTCCTGCGCAGCCCCGCCGACGCCGTGGAGCACATCATGGCGGGATTCGGGCTGCTCAAACTGCACGCCGATGTGCCCGAGGGCGTGCGAGCGTTGACAAGCACCGGGATGCGCCTGGTGACGCTGTCCAACGGATCCGCCGGGGTCGCCAGGTCGCTCCTGGCCGCGGCCGGGCTCGAGGGAGAATTCGAGGCGCTGCTCAGCGTCGAAGATGCTGGTGCCTGGAAGCCGGGGCGGCCCGCGTACGACTACGCCGCCGAGGCCTGCGAGGTGCGCCCGGCCCAGCTGCTGCTCGTGGCCGTGCATCCCTGGGACATCCACGGAGCCGCGCAAGCGGGCCTGGCCACCGCCTGGCTGAACCGCGGCGGTGACACCTACCCGAGCTACTTCACGGCCCCCGACTACACGGTGGGCCGGCTGGCCGAGCTGGCCACGCTGCTGGCAGGTGCGCCGGCGTCGCCATCCGGCAACGCGGCGCCAGAAGCCGCCCCGGAAGCCGCCGCTGAGCCGGCCGAAGCTGATCCGGCTGAAGGTCTCGTGGTCGTGACCGAGGCAGGAAAAGGCGGTTACGCCCAACAGATCACCGTCGGCCAGCACCGACTCACCGCCGACGAGCCTCGCCCGGTCGGCACCGATACCGGCCCGTCCCCGTATGACCTGGTCCTGGCCGGGCTCGGCGCGTGCACGTCGATGACCGTGCGCATGTATGCCGAACGCAAGAACTGGTCATTGGAGAAGGTGACCGTGACCCTCCGGCACAGCCGCATCCACGCCACGGACTGCGCGGACTGCGAGACCGCGGTCGGGCACATCGACCACGTCGAACGGGTACTCCGGTTCGACGGCGACCTCGATAAGCAGCAGCGTCAGAGGCTGAGCGAGATCGCCGACAGGTGTCCGGTGCACCGCACGCTGCACTCGGAGATCATCGTGCACACCACGGTCGCAGAGGCTGGCGCACCCGAGTGAGCGCTGCCGAAGCCGGTCAGTGCACCCGCACGGCCTCGTTGTGCTCCACGAGGTGCCAGGTGGTGCCTTCGTCGTCGCTCACCCAGCCCTCCCAGGTGTAACCGTCCTCGGTGATCGAGGTGAAGTTCCAGCGCACCGGGCGACCGTCGGTGCCGGTGCCGTCCTGGCGCAGGCCGTTGCGGTACGGGGTGGCGATCAGGTGGCAGTACTCGCCGATCGTCGGGGCGAAGGAGCTCACCCGCCAGGCACCGGCCAGCTGGTCGTAGACCCGCACGGCGGTGGCGACGGTCTCGAAGCCGGACGGATGCGTGGCGCTGGCCTCGACCTCCACGTCCTGCACCGCGCGCCCGTCGAGGATGAACTGCACGATCCAGGTGAACTCGCGTTCAGTCCACTCCCCCGTGGCCTCGTCGAGCCGGCTGCCGTGCGCCGCCCAGGTGCCCACGAGCTGGCCGAATCGGCGCATGCGCCCGGGGTATTCCGGGGTGGGACCGTCGGCGATCAGCGCCTCGGCAAAACGGGACTCTGAGGTGGTCATGCCTCGATTTTACCGGGCGCACGTAACGCGCGCATGAACATGGCGTTCCAGGTCAGCCGCCGAGGCTGCCGGCATCCGTGGTGCCCACGTCGGTGCGGTGAAAGTTCAGGTGCGAGCGGGAGGCCGTGGGGCCGCGCTGGCCCTGATACCGGGAACTGTACGCGGCAGAACCGTAGGGCTTCTCGGACGGCGAGCTGAGCTGGAAAAAGCACAGCTGGCCGATCTTCATACCCGGCCAGAGCTTGATCGGCAGGGTGGCCACGTTGCTGAGCTCCAGGGTGACGTGCCCGGTGAAGCCCGGGTCGATGAATCCGGCGGTGGAGTGGGTGAGCAGGCCGAGCCGGCCCAACGAGCTCTTGCCCTCGAGGCGGGCGGCCACGTCATCGGGCAGGGTGACGGCCTCGAAGGTGGCGCCGAGCACAAATTCGCCCGGGTGCAGGATGAACGGTTCGTCACCCTTGGCCTCGATCAGCCGGGTGAGTTCGGGCTGGTCGACGGCCGGGTCGATGAACGGATACTTGTGGTTGTCGAACAGCCTGAAGAACCGATCGAGCCGCACGTCGATGCTCGACGGCTGGATCATCTCCGGGTCGTAGGGGGCGAGCGCGATTCGTTCCGCGTCGATCTGGGCCTTGATGTCACGATCCGAGAGAAGCACGGTGCCAGCCTATCGGCGGAGGGTTGATAGGATGGCACGGTTCCAGTGCAGCTTCGGCGGCCTGGACGCGCGGATGTAGTTCAATGGTAGAACTTCAGCTTCCCAAGCTGATAGCGCGGGTTCGATTCCCGTCATCCGCTCCGTAAGTCAAATGCCTGGTCAGGTGCCGTATCCCCTGAAACTCTTTTTAGGGAATTTGCGGCTCAGATTCGCTGTCGTGCCAGCTACGTGCCACTAGCCTGCAAAATTGATCCACCCCGGGCATGAAAAGACCCCATGAACTGGTGCGCCCATAGGGCCGAGTCTGCGGCTGCGATCAGGCCCGGTTCAAGCCACGCATGACGACATCCATGCCCCCTGCAATTTCCTTACCCCGTTCCTGTGCAACGTGCTGATATTTGAGGCTGGCGGCTGACGTGCTGTGCCCGGCCCGCTGCATCAGCTCGCGCACTGTCGCGCCCGTCTGAGCGCTCAGGGTGAGTCCACTGTGCCGGATGTCATGGAAGTGGTATTGAGGCAACCCCACGACCTCCCGAGCCTTGTTCCACGCGTGTTGCACCTGCGCCCGAGTAAGCGCCCGACCATCCGCCCGCACGAACAGAGGGGCAGCAGGGAGAGCCTTGGGAACGGTTTCCAGGTATTCAGCGAGAGCGTCAACAGTGAAGCTGGGAAGGTCCACAGTCCTAGTGCTGTCCGACTTGGTCTGCGTCCTAACCTCCCCGGCTGCTCGCGAGTAGATCACCTGCTCTTTTACGGCAAGCGTCCCAGCTGCGACGTCGAAATCTCTACGCTGCAACCCCACAACCTCACCAAGGCGAAGATGAGCGCCGAAGGCCGCATAGAGGACGGGACGAAGGTCTAGCGGGTGAGCGTCCACCAGCCGTGCGAAGTCAGCAAGGCTGATCAATGGGCGCTCCGACGTCTTGACCTGTCCAGCTCCTTGGATCTGGCACGGATTCTTTCCAATGAGTCCATCACGTTCCGCTGTCGCCATGATGCCCTTAAGAAGTGCGTAGGCCTGCCGCTGTCGTGTCTTTCCAGTCGCAATGCGCGGAGCTGCCATCCCGCTCTTGCGCGGCGCTGTGGTTCCTCTGGTTCGTTCCGCTGTTCGGCGCGGTGCTAGCACCGGTTCTGCTCGGTATTCTCGCGGCTCAGAACCGCCGGAACCCAAACTCGCTGGTGCGCGAGAATTCGCGATGGGCAGCGAACTGGGTGATTACTGTGACGCTCGTCGCAGCAATCGGGTCGGCCCTCGTGATGTTCGACACGATTGCCGGGCTCGTTGTGGCTGGAGAAAACGAGAATGGGACGACGCCAATACTTCTCGTAGCGAATTTGCTGCTGTGGGCGGCTGTGATCGGACACCTCGTCGTGTCCACCGTCGGGGTGGCCCGGGCACGCACCCGGATAGCCAACCCGAAGATCGCGATCCCGTTTATCCCCGCGGCAAAGTAGCCGCCTGATGGCCTTGGGTCGAACGTGAGCTCACCGCGCCGGTCTCGCTCTGCCTGCCCGACGGGCCGCCTCAACCCGGCCGCCGTCGGCTGGAGCAGAAAACCTTTGCACGAGACCGTCGGCATCAACGGCCGCAGCACCCAGGGCCGGAACAAACGCTGGGAGTACTGGGCGGTCACCACCCGACCAGTCGCCCGGTCGGGCACTTCTTTCACCGGGCTCTCAGTCGATGAAACTCCACACTTTTGACGGCCGACCTTCGCCGGCCGCCGGCCCGGTTCGCGGCTCCGCCAGCCACCGGATTCGCTTCAAATCTCGTGCCAGGTTCGTCCGGTTCGTCTTCGGAGCCTGCGGGTCCGCAGCAGCCGCCAGGGCGTCCTGTGTGTCCGCAGCGTCGCTGGTCTTGAACTCGTGTCCGAGAAGGGATTCCGTCGCCCCGCGGTCTACCCAGAGCTTGTCGTGCACGATCCTGGCGCCGCGGCGGATGATGACGTCGTGGTCGAACGGGAGACCAACCGCGTCAGCCAGCGGGACCATCGTCACACCCTCACCCACCTCGAATTTGTCGCCGAGGATGACGTACTTGGTGACGGACAGGGTCGGGCCGCGCGGGTCCCGGCCTGGGGTGTCGAAAACGCCAACGTCACCGATGGCGCGGACGTACTCGCGCATGACGCCGGCCTTGTCGCGGAGGGCACGGTGCACGGCGTCATCCAGCAGCTCGCCGCTGACCAGAAGCACGCCAGGAAGGGCCAGTCGCCCTGCTGACGGCTCGAACTGGCGTCGGACGAGCGCCACTTCCACCTGCTTGGTCGAGCGGCTATACCGCAGCGCGACGACGTCGATGCTGATCAACGGCTGAGACATGCGCTAGGCCGCCTTCTGCTGGTTGGTGTTGCGCTTGGAGCGAGCGGTCCGCTCTGCCTTGAGGGTGGCACGGACGTCAGCGAACGACTGGTGCTTGTAGAAGTACCCATCCTGCCAGACGACCTCGAGAAGGCCGGACTCAGCCTCTTCAGCTGTCTGTTCGTCGACCTGGTAGATCTCACCGTTCTCGTCGCGGTGGAGGGCAATGCGACCCTTGGCACTCTTCTTGCCGCCGGCACCGGTCTTCGGATCCTTCTGGATATCGGTGGAGACTCCGTCGACCATGCCCCAGGTCGCCTTGACAGCTGATCCCAAATTATCTCTGGTGGCCATCTGGTAGGTAAAGCTGCCGATGCCAAACACTACGTTGGTCGACGCCCACCCCTTGGCCTCGAGTCGCTGCATGATGCGCAGGGCGCGGTCGAGGTTGATGCTGTCGCCGTAAATGACGCCGATGTGGGGGTCGAGAACCTTGTAGCCCTGGTCGTTGACGGTGTAGCCGAAGATGTCTCCGAGGAGCTCCACGACGCCCCGGGCTTCGTTCGGCATGCGACCGCGCGACTTCTCGTGCTCGTAGTAGCGGGCCTTGTCGAGGCGGGCGTCGCTCCGGTCGTCGGCCACGTCCTCATCGGTCATGTGGGCGTTGTATTCACCGGTGACGATGTCGACTGGGTCGCCGGAGTCGGGGCGGATGACGAGCTTGCCGTCACGGGCGAGGATGCGGTTCTTGAGCCGTGGGAGCACCTCGGTGATCGCCGTGAAGAGGTCGTACCCGTCAGCGACGGCAGAGACGATGCCGGTCGGGAAGGTGTCGAGGATCTGTTCGAAGGCCTCGAGTTCGCCCTTCTGGCCGCGGACGCACATGACGGAGTGTTCGGTCGCGGGGACCGACGCTGCAACCCAGCCGTTGTCTCCGGGGTAGTACCGGCTGATGTGGTCAATGGAGGGCATCGAGTCGGTGCCAAGGAAGCTGGTGAGGTGGCCTGCTCCGCTGGCTGCGGCACTACCGATGGAGCTCTGACCGCGCATCGAGAAGTCGTGAGCCTGGAAGTCAACTCCGGCGAGACCGGCGGGGTCGGTGCGGAGAGCCCACTTCTCGAGTAGCTCGCGGTATTCAAGGGCGATGGTAGCAACGGTTCCGGGGTGCCAGATGGAGGCGCTCAGCGGGGTTTCGATGTAGTTGGGCAGCCAGTAGAAGGCATCGTGGGTGTTCTCGATGGTGAGGGTGGCAACGCCGATGGGAGCCAGCGTTCCTTCGGGCAGCGCCTTGATCTTCAGCGGGAGGTAGCCGAGCTTGTGGAGGGCTCGGATGTGTTCGCTACCGATGGGGTTCGGGCCGAGGTAGTTGGTGAGTGCCTCTTCGTAAAGGGCGACGACAAGATCCTCATCTGCTTCGAAGAATGCTCTCCACGTCTCCACGAGGTAGCTCTGGATAAAGGACTGCACGCCGAAGACGACGGCGTGGGTGGATCCGGGCATGTACTTGTTGCTGCGGTTGGTCCAGTTGATCAGGATGCGAGTCGTGCCGGTGTTGTTTCCCCGGCCGCTGCCGGCCTGCGGGTACAGGGCCCGGTGCGAAAGCTTGTAGCCGTCGGTGTCGAGCAGCGCAGCGATCGGGCTGGCGGTGGTGATGCGTTGTGCGAGGCGAGGCATTAGTGGGTTCCAATCATGTAGGGGATGACGGGGATGACGCGGGCCGCGACATCGGGGTTGTAGGCACCGGGGTGTGAGTCGGTGGTGATGATCTCGCCATACGAGTCGTTGAGGTCGGCGGCGGCTCCGGAGAAGATGCCGTGGGAAACGAAGAGGCCGAGCTGTTCGCGCGGGAGACCGGTAGCTGCGGCCAGGCCGCGGAAGGTGCCGCCTCCGTCTGCAATGTCGTCCACCACGAGGTATTTGCCGTCGGCCGGCAGGTCGGGGCACTGGAAGTTGCTGAGGGAACCGGTAGCTTCAACACGGTCCTTGGTGGCGGTGTATAGCGGCAAGTGGAGCGCGTGGGCGGCGTGGCCGGCGCGGACGGCGGCACCCTTGTCCGGGGCGATGATGCCGGTGTACGTCGTGTCGTAGCCGCCGACGGCCCGGCGAACGAGGCGGGTGCTGTCGATGATCTGGAGGTTGTTTATGAGCGCGGGCATGACCGGCGAGTGCGGGTCGAAGCAGATGACGTGGTCGGCGCCGATGTCGTTGATGAGGCCGGCGTAGGCCTTGGCGCCGAAGGGGAGGCCGCGGTCGGCGCGGGCTCCGGGGAGGTAGGGGATGTAGGCGGTGGCCACTCCCCCGGCTGCGTGGACCATCTCGGCCCACATCTTCGCGGCCACGTAGTCGTTGGCGTCGGCTCCGCGGATGATGCAGTGCTCGTTCTGCTCGGCGCCGGTCCCGCTGTCCTTGAAGTGGCGTTCGCCACCCGGGAAGGTGAACGGTACGAAGCACGAGTCGACGGGAAACCCGTTGGCCTGTGCGCGGAATGTGATGCTCATGTGTCGTCCCTCTAGTTTTCGTCTGTTTGACGATTACTAAACTGTAGCAGGCGCGGGGCAGTAATATTCGGATTGACGAAAACTATTTTCAGGGAGACCCTATGCACGGATGGTGACGGATGGGGTGGCATTTGCCTGGCTCTTCGACGTCTTCGTCGACCCTGCAGCACCATTAGATTCAGATGACACCAATGAAGGAGCACGCGTGAATCGCACGATCGTCGAGCGCGAGATCACCGAGCCGGTTTCGCTGTGCCTGCCCGACGGGCGGCTCAACCCCGCCGCCGTCGGTTGGAGCAGAAGGCCTCTGCACGACACTGCAGGCATCGACGGCCGCAGCAGTTGGGGCCGCAATAAGCGCTGGGAGTATTGGGGCGTCACCACGCCCACCCACATCGTGACTCTGACCGTCTCCTCGCTCGACTACGCAGCGGTGCACAACATCCTGATCTACGACCGCGTATCGGGAACGACGATGGAACGCGGCGCCGTCGCACCGCTGGGATCCAGTGCCACCCTGCCGGCATCCCTCGGCGCCTCATCCGCCCGGGCGCGCACCCGGTCGCTCACGATCGACATCGACGAGGTACCCGGCGGCACCCGCCTGCGCGGTCGCGGCGCGCGGGTGGCCTTCGACATCACCGCCGTGCGTCCGGCCGGCCACGAGGCGCTGGCCGTCGTGGTTCCGTGGTCCAAGAGCCGCTTCCAGTACACCGTCAAAGACGTGGCCCGTCCGGCCGAGGGCTGGGTCGAGGTCCAGGGTGACCGGTTTGAGCTTCCCGCCGGCGACAGTTGGGCGGTGCTCGACCACGGCCGCGGTCGCTGGCCGTACAAGATGACCTGGAATTGGGGCGCGGCGTCGGGAATCGTCGACGGACGCACCATCGGCCTCCAGCTGGGCGGCCGGTGGACGGACGGAACCGGTTCGACCGAGAACGCGGTGCTCATCGACGGAACGCTCCACAAGGTCAGCGATGAACTCGACTGGGTCTACGACGAAGCCCACTGGCTCGCCCCGTGGCGAATTCACGGAGGGAGCCTCGACCTGCGTTTCGACCCGTTCTGGGACCATGCCAGCAAGACCGAGCTTCTGGTCTTCGGCAGCCGCGGTCACCAGTGTTTCGGCCACTATTCAGGCTGGGTCGACACCGATCTGGGACGCATCCGGGTCGACAGTCTGTTGGGCTGGGCGGAAGACATCCGCAACCGTTGGTGACACCTCGACCAGCGCTCGGAGCTTCGTGAGGCACAATGGTCCCCACGAGATTCTGCCAACGGAGGACAGCATGCCCGGCGACACCCAGGACGAACCGATTCAGGCCCAGCACAGCACAACCGAAGACGACAAAGTGGCGGGCATCCTGCTGCAGCAGGAAGCGGACCTGGCCGGTCACGACGAGGCCCAGGTCTTGGTTGCATTACGCCAACGCTTCGCCGACGGCGGCCACCAGGTGACTGACGAGGCCCTTCAGGAGCACGCCCGTCGCATCGCGGGCCTCGAACCGAACGCCTTCTCGAAGGAGTAGGCGCATCGCCCCCTAACCCCCCGAGCTAGGGAACCAGCGTCTCCAACGCCGGGTGCAGGTGTTTCGTGCGCAGAGCAACTGTCGCCTGGTCGGCGCCCGCGGCGAGCGCCGCCTCCGTGGAGGCGCCTGACAGGGTGGCGTCGAGAAAACCCGCGAAGAACGCATCGCCGGCGCCGTTCGTGTCCCGCACCTGAACGGGCACGGCAGCCACCCGGTGCAGGCCCTCGGCGTCGACGGCCATCGCGCCCTCTGCGCCGAGCGTGCACACGACGGCCGTGGTGCCGGCCGCCACACGGGCCCGCATGAACGCCGACGGATCGCTCATGCCGTCGGCATTCATGAAGATGTAGTCGGCCGCCCGAATGAAGGGCTCGTGGAACTCGGACCGGCCGTCGTAGTCGTGGACATCGGTCCAGACGGGGACGCCGGCCGCGATAGCCGTGGGGAGCAGGGCTCGGGAGGTTTCGGAGAGGTCCATCACCAGGGCCGCGGCACCCCGGCTCAACGCCGTGAACTGGGCGATGTCGGGTGCGGTGAACGCCGGCACCGAGAGGTACACGGACACCCGCTCCCCCGCCCGGGTCATCAGGTTCAGGTGTCGTTCGCCGGCACCCGGCACCACCGACGCGGTCACCTGGATTCCCGCCGCCTCGAGAACGGAACGCACCCGTCCTGATGCGTCGTCGTCGCCGAGCAGGGTCTGGCATTCGACAGCCCGCCCGAGCCCGGTCAGGTGCAGCGCCTTACCCGCGGAGGTGCCACCGACGGTCTGGAAATCCTCGAGGGCGAACGTGACGTGCGGGCGCGGCTCCGGCAGCTGGTCGAGGTAGACGAGCGTGTTCCACGACACCGGTCCGCATACAACGATGTGACCCGCGCCGATGGCGCCCCCAGCGGATGCTCTGCTCATCCGCTCAGGCTACGGCACGGCCGCTTGGCGACTCGATGTGCCACAGCCGGTGCGGATTTTTGCCGGTCCCTACCCGGCTCGGAGCGGGCGAGACCACGCAACCTCACGGCTGAGCTGGCCGGATTGGACGAAGTGTTGCACCTGGTGGGTACCGGCGAGCGCCCTGGCGAGGTCGTCGCGGTCGGCAGCCTCGAAGCCCAGTTTCTGCCAGAAAGGCCCGGACCGTCGACTGAACAGCCACGCCCGCTGCGCTCCGCTTTCAGCAGCCCGCGCTAGGGCGAACAGGGCCAGCCGGGTGCCCTCGCCGGTTCGCTGGGTGAGTGGATGAACCGCCACGCTCCGAATGAGCGCGTGCTGCTGGTCATCGCTGAGCTCGAATCCCGTGCACGCCACGATGCTGCCGACCGCATCCCGTTCGATCCAGAGGTGCACCGTGGGAGCGTCAAGCCCGCTCAGCGTCAGATCTACCTCGCGGAGGAAGTCGGTCAGGTCGGCCGTATCGCCGGGCGACACTGGGGTGAGGGACGACATGGGCCCAGGTTACTGGGGCGGTTCATCGCGATCCGCAAGTCAACTCGCGAGAGCCCGGGCGGCGTGACTAGGAACGCACCGACTTGCGCTCGTAGATGATCATCGACCAGGCGTAGCCGATGACCGTGATCACCACGCACCAGCCGACCGCGAGCACAGCGTTCCAGCCGAGCGGGGTGCCGAGCAGCAGCCCGCGGAGGGTCTCCACGATCGGCGTGAACGGCTGGTACTCCGCGAACCACTGCAGCCCGGCCGGCATCGACTCGGTCGGTACGAAGCCGCTGCCGAGGAACGGCAGCAAAACCAGCAGGAGCGGCAGGTTGCTCGCCGTCTCCACCGATTTGGCCTGCATGCCCATCCCCACGGCGATCCAGGTGATCGCGAAGGCGATCAGCGCGATCAGGCCGAAGGTGGCGAGCCACTCGATGGGGGTGGCGGTGGGCCGGAACCCGATCAGCACACCGACGCCGAGCACCAGCGCGACGGCGATGATCGCCTGGATGGTGTTGCCGAGCACGTGCCCGGCGAGCACCGCCGCGCGGGAGATCGCCATGGTGCGAAACCTCGCGGTGATGCCCTCGGTCATGTCCATCGAGACCGTCGTGGCAGTGCCGCCGGCGGTGCCGGCTATGGTGATCGCCAGGATGCCCGGCATCACGTAGGCGAGGTACGCCGCCCTCCCGCCGGCCGGGTCCACGCCCGGCAGGCCGGCCCCGAGGGTGCCGCCGAAGACGAACACGAACATGAGCAGGATCACCACCGGACCCACGATGGTGAACACTGACAGGCCCGGGTAGCGAATCATGTGCAGCAGGTTGCGGCGCAGCATTGTGATCGCGTCGGTCACGACATAGGACCGATGACGGCTGCCCTGCACGGTCGGGCGCGGGGCGGTGATGGTGGTCATGAGTCTGTTCCCTTCGAATCGGCCCGGCCGGACGATTCCTTCGTGCCGGTCAGCGCGAAGAACACGTCATCAAGGTCCGGGGTGTGGATGCTGAGGTCGTCGACCTCGAGATGGGCCGCGTCGAGGCGGTCGAGCACGGCGCGCAGCGCGCCGACGCCGCCGGCGCTGGGCACGGTGAGCACCAGTCCGGCGTCATCACGAGCAGAGCCGTCACGAGCAGAGCCATCGCGAGCAGAGCCATCGCGAGCCGACTGATTGAGCAGGCGGGCGGCGGTGTCCAGCGCCGCGGCATCCGCAAAGCGAAGCCGGATGTGACCGCCCGGTACGAGGCTCTTGAGCTCGTCGGGCGTGCCGTCGGCGACGATGCGACCGCCGTCGAGCACCGCGATGTGGTCCGCGAGCTGGTCCGCCTCCTCGAGGTGCTGGGTGGTGAGCAAGACCGTGGTGCCCTCCGACACCAGGCCACGCACGATGTCCCACATGGTGTGCCTGCTGCGCGGGTCCAGGCCCGTGGTGGGCTCGTCAAGGAAGATCACGCTCGGCGCCTGGACCAGGGTCATCGCGAGGTCGAGGCGGCGGCGCATGCCGCCGGAGTAGGTGGCGAGTGGCTTGCGCGCGGCCTCGACGAGGTCGAACTCCTCGAGCAGTTCGGCCACCCGCGACTTCGAGCGTTTCGCGCCGAGGTGACGCAGCCGGGCCATCAGCAGGAGGTTCTCCTCGCCGGTGAGCAGGCCGTCGACAGCGGAGAACTGGCCGGTGAGACCGATCGCCGCGCGCACACCGTCGGGGTCGCGCGAAACGTCGCATCCCGCGACGGTGAGGGTGCCGGCATCCGCCCGCACGAGCGTGGAGAGGATGTGCACGGTGGTGGTCTTGCCGGCGCCGTTCGGGCCGAGCAGCGCGGTCACGGTGCCCGCCTTCACGGTGAGGTCGACGTCGTCGAGAACGGTCTTGCTGCCGTAGGACTTACGCAATCCCTGCACGGCGATCGCGGTGGTGGTCATGATGTTCTACCCTTCGCTTCGGTGCGCGCACTCAGCGCGCGCGGTGGATGCCGATGTCGCCGAACGCGGTGCGCGCACGCACTGCCACGGTCTGCTCGGACGGGTCTGGGGCACTGTCGCCGTCGAGCTCGTTGCGCAGGCGGCCGTTCTTGGAGGCCAGATCGAGCCAGGCGGGAACGCCGGGACGCACACCGATGCTGACCTGGCCGAAGCCGCTCTCGACCTGCACCGACCCGCTCGAGATCTCTCCGAGCTGGATACTGCCATAGGCGGTTTTCGCCGACACGGCGGCGAGCGCCCGGGTGATCTCGAGGTCGCCGTAGGAGAGCTTCGCGTCGAGATCGCCGCCGGACTCCCCCACCGAGATGTTGCCGTGCGAGGCCTTGAGGATCGCGTTGCCGGTGACAGTGCCGATCCGGAGCTGACCGTGATCGGCGGTGATCTCGATGTCTCCCTCGGCGGCGCCGACGGTGGCGTTGCCGTTGCCGGCGCGCAGCCACAGGTCGCCGGTGGTATCGACCTCCGCCGCACCGTTCGAGCACTTGATCCGGGTGGCGCCGAGGCGTCCGGTTGCGCGCACATTGCCCGATGAAATCTCGGCCGTGAGCCGCGATCCCGTCGGCAGCTCGATGAGCACGTCCACCGACTCGCTGGGGCCGATGATGCTGAAGCGGGGCTTCGGGCCGGTGACGGTGAGGCGCTGGCCGTCGAAGTCCACTCTGGTCTCCTCGGCACCGCGGCGGTCGACTGCCCTGGCCGGGCTGGTGGGTGACACCGTCACGACGGTGTCGGTTCGGTCGCTGGCGACGACGTCGATTGCGCCGACCGGCAGGTGGATGGCGAGGTCGATGGGGTTGGGGGTGTCGTAGGTGGGCATGCTGATGCGTCCCTCTCTGTGGGCTATGCAATTCAGGGCTGTGCAATTCGGGGCTGTGCAATGTGGTGCTGTGCAATGTGGGTACGACGGACCGACCCCGCGGGTGCGCGTGGTTGGAGTGTTCAGCGTGCTGGGCGGGTTAGCGCGCCCAGCCCGCGAAGTTGTCGCCGGTGCGCAGGGTGCGCTGCACGGAACGGCGTTGCTTGGGTTGCAGAGCGGCCGCCGTCGCACGCACCAGCCAGGTGTTCACCGACAGACCATCGGCCGCCGCCGCTTCGTCCACCCGCGCCTTGAGGGCGTCCGGCAGACGGAGGGTGGTGCGTGAGGTGCTCGCTTCGTCGAGGTCGACGGATGCTGCGGGCCGCTCGTCGCTCTCCGGCTCGGTGTTCGGCGCGGTGACGACGAACTCGATCTCACGACCGCGCAGCCGCAGGTCGACGGAGCCGGGGGCGAGGTCGCGGGTGATTTCGCCCACCGCGGCCGACAGCACGTCGAGGAGCACGAGCCGCGCCGCTGCATCCAGCCCGGCGGCGAGGCGCTCGGCGACGGCGCGAGTGTCCTCCGCACCGTTCTCCGCGGCATCCACCAGCTGACGCTGAAGGTCATTGACGTACGGTCCAAGTTCCATGCCACCATCATGACACCACGATGGTGTCACGTCAAGCATTGATGGTGTCAGAGTTGGCGTCAGACCCGGGCGGCCCTCTCTACGGCGGTGACGGCCGCCGCAACGCCGGCGTTCCACGGGGTGCCGTGTCCGGGCAGCACCCAGGTGGCCCCCGTGGGGAGAATGGCGCGAAGCGATGCGATCGCCTGCTCCGGCTCATCCGTGAACGGCGCCGGCTGAGGCCCCGTCTTGCCCGTGAGTACGTGACGGGTCGTGAGCCCATCGCCCACGAAAGCGGCGTCGGCAATCGGCACATGGATCGCGATGCTGCCTTCGGAATGCCCGGGCAGGCCGATGATTCGGGGCGCACCGGGCAGGTCCAGCGTGTCTCCGTCGTTCGCGTCCACGGTCTCGGTCAGGTAGGTGGTGCGCATCCCGCCCTTGCGCAGGGAGTACGCCGCGAAGCCCAGAGTGGCGCCCAGCTTCATCGACTGGCGGCCGTTCGCCGGCTTGGGGCCACCCTTCGCGCGAGCCGCGTCGCCCGGGTGAACGTAGACCGGCACGCCGTGATCGCGCCGGAGCCGTTCGGCAAAGCCGACGTGATCGCCGTCACCGTGCGTGAGAATGACGCCTTTGACGTCGCTGAGGGTGCGCCCCATGCCGGTCAGCTCGGCGAGGAGGTCCCGCCACTGGCCGGCGAGTCCGGCATCGATCACGGTCACCCCCTCGGGAGTGTCGACGAGGTAGGCGGCCACGATGTCGTTGCCGATGCGGTGAAGGTGCGGTCCTAGTCTCATGATGGCTCGACCGTACCGCTCGTGACGCCGATCGGCCAGGATGTCAGGCCGAACGACGGATGATGCGCGGCACCACAATCCAGAGCAGCGCGACAACGACGAGGATGAACACCGCGAAGGCCACACCCCACGCCCGGCCGAGCACCAGATCGAAGATGAGCAGCCCGATGCCGGCGACCGTGATGGCGACCCCGGCGAGCGTGGCCTGCACGAAATAGTCGGTGTACCGGATGATGCGGCTCTTCGCGTGCTTGCGGAACAGCACTCGATGCAGGCTCACCGGAGCCAGGCCCACCAGGGTCGTCAGAACCGAGGTTGCGACCAGGACCAGATAGATGTCGCGCTGAAACGCATCGAGGTCCTCGAACCGGGATTGGAAGACCGCGGCCAGGAGGAAGCCGGTGAGAATCTGGGTTCCAGTTTGGATGACCCTGAGCTCCTGGAGCAGCTCATTCCAGTTGCGGTCCAGACGCTCATTCGGGGTTTCGCCGCGACCGTCAGGGGCGCCGCCGGGTACGTCCGGAACCGGAGAGGAGTGCGACATGGGCTGAACCTTCCGTGAAGAGAACCGGCAGCATCGGCCGCCGCGGGTCGGGACTCACGAGAGTACCGCCGGGCATCCGGGATCGCAGCCGGTTCGGACTGGTCGAGCCGGGCCAGACAGGACTAACGTTGACCTTAGGTTCGGACTCGTTTCGATGACACGTGCCCTTTTGACACTATGGACACGGCTGGCGGTGCTGATGAGTGAAGTCTCGGGGACACCCCGAATGACGGGCGGGCAGCTGGCCTCCCCGTTCCTGGAACTCCTGCCGATCACGGGTGCGGCCATTTCGGTGATGGATCAGGACCGCCGCGCCTCGCTGATCCACGCCACCGACCCCACGGCCGCTCGGTTGGAGGAGATGCAATTCGATCTGGGTGAAGGTCCTCAGTTCGATGCGTTTCGGACCGCATCGCTCATATCGGTTCCCGACCTCGCGCTGACCGACCGGTGGCCGGCATTCCTGCGGAGCGCTGCCGAGCTGACCGTGGGCGCCGTCTTCACCTTTCCCCTCATGCTGGGAGCGGCCTGCACCGGCACTGTCACCTGTTACCGCACCACCCCCGGGGCCCTCGATGACCAGGCCGCCGCACTGGGCACTTCCCTGTGTCGCGCCATCGCCGGGCCCGCCTTCCGCCGTGCGATAGTCCTCGCCGAACACGAATCATCCGACGATGAGGCACCGATCGAATCCCGGCGGGAGATCCACCAGGCCACCGGGATGGTTCTCGGCCAGCTGGATATCAACGCAACGGATGCTTTCTCACGAATCCGGGCCTACGCTTTTTCTAGCGGATATACCGTCCAAGAGATTGCCCACGCCGTCGTCAGCCGGCGCCTCAATTTCGCAGAGCTCCCAGAGTAGGTATGACATGCACGCCATAGACCACGCGGCTGACAACACCCGTGAAGAAAGAATCAACGACGCGTTTGTGCGCGTGGCCGGCAGCCTGGTCGCCGACTACGACATCGTCGATCTGCTGTCCACCCTCGTCTACACCTGCACCCAGCTTCTCGACGTACAGGCAGGCGGCATCCTCCTGGCCGATGGCACGGGGATGCTCGAATTGGTGGCCTCGACCAGCGAAGAGGCTGAAATCGTCGAGGTCATGATCGTCGCCGCCGGCGCCGGCCCATGCATCGACTGCTACCAGACCGGGGCGGTGGTGAGCGTTCCCGACATCGAAACCGACCCCCGCGACTGGCCGCGGTTCCGCCGCACCGCCCTCGACCAGGGCTTTCGGGCCGCCCACGCCACCCCACTCCGGCTGCACGGCGAGGTCATCGGCGCGATGAACCTGCTCAGTACGGAGGCCGGCGCGCTCAGCGACCGAGACGCCCAGCTCGCCCAGGCCTTGGCGGATGTCGCGACAGTCGGCATCCTGCACGAGCGCAGTTTCCGGCAGCCCGAGGTTGTGGCCGCGCAGCTCCACCTCGCTCTGGACACCCGGATTCTGGTGGAGCAGGCAAAGGGGGTTCTCGCCGAGGTGCGCTCCTGCACCATGAGCGAGGCCTTCGACGCCCTCCGCGACTACGCCCGCACACACGCGGTCACCCTGCGCGCTGCGGCGGCCGGTGTGGTGAACCGCAGCATCTCCGCCGAGGCACTGGTGGCCCAGGCACGCTAGCGGCGCGGCCGGCCACTGCGCCGGTTCCTCAGGTGTGGCAAGATGCGGCCGTGACCACTCAACCCGAGCGCCGGATGCTCCTTGACACCGCCTCCCTGTATTTCCGCGCGTTCTACGGCGTGCCGGACTCGGTGCGCGCACCCACCGGTGAACCGGTGAACGCCGTGCGCGGGTTGCTCGACATGATCGCCCGACTCGCCACCGAGTTCCAGCCCACCGAGATCGTGGCCTGCTGGGACGACGACTGGCGGCCGCAGTGGCGGGTCGATCTCATCCCCACCTACAAGACCCATCGGGTCGCCGCCGAGCCTTCGGTGGCTGCCGACCCCGCAATCGAGGTTGTGCCCGACCTGCTCACCCCGCAGGTGCCGATCATCCGCGAGGTGCTCACCGCGCTCGGCACCCCGATCATCGGCGCCGCCCAGCACGAGGCAGACGATGTGATCGGCACCCTCGCCTCGCACTCGTCGATCCCGGTGGACATCATCACGGGCGACCGGGACCTCTTCCAGCTCGTCGACGACACCCGGGACGTTCGGGTGATCTACACCGGCCGCGGCATGGCCCGGCTGGAGCTTCTGACCGACGCGACGCTGACGGCCAAGACCGGCGTCACTCCGGCGCAGTACGCCGACTTCGCCGCCTTGCGCGGCGACGCCTCCGACGGCCTGCCCGGCGTGGCCGGGGTGGGCGAGAAGACCGCGGCCACGCTGCTGGCCGAGTACGGCGACCTCGACGGGATCGTGGCGGCGGCGGCCGACCCCGATGTGAAGTTGGGCGCCTCCGTGCGCGCGAAGATCCTCGCCGCCGCGGACTACCTCACGGTGGCCCCGACCGTGGTGAACGTCGTGCGTGACCTGGACCTGCCGGACTTCGACGCCCGCATCCGCCCCAGCACACCCGAGCAGAATGCCGAGCTGGAGCAGTTGTCGGCCACGTGGGGGCTCAGTTCGTCGATGCAACGCGCCCGCGAGGCCCTGGCCGCGTTGGCCTGAGCGCGTGGCCTGAGCGCGTTTGCCTGAGCCACATCGCCTGAGGCCGGTCTAGCTCGATCCGGCGATGCGCAGCACAACACTGCCCCGCTTGTGGCCGGCGTCGACGAAGCGGTGCGCGGCCACGATCTCGTCGAGGTCGTAACTGCGGTCGATGACCGGTCGCAGTTTGCCCTGCTCCGCGAGGCCCACGAGAAACCGAAGGTCCTCGGCCCGGTAGTCGACGCCGCTGGCGCTGACCAGCTTGCCGCTCCTGCGAGTGCGGGACCTCGCGCGCAGGAGACCGGTGAGGTCGGTGATGACGGCCAACAGGGCTCCGCCGGGGGTGATCAGCCGCTGCACCCTGTCGAAAGACGCGTTACCGACGCAGTCCATGATCACGTCGTAGGTGTCGGATCCGGTCGTGAAGTCCGAGCTCTCGTAGTCGATCACCCTGTCGGCGCCCAGGTCGGTGACCAGGGCGGCGTTCCGCGCCGCGCAGACCGCGGTCACGTGCGCACCGAGGTTCTTGGCCAGTTGCACGGCCGCGGTGCCGACGGCTCCGGATGCCCCGTTGACCAGCACCCGCGCGCCCGGCTGGATGTCGGCGCGGTTCAGGAAGACCCTCGCGGTGATGCCGCCGAAGACGAGGGCGACGGATTCGTCGAAGCCCAGGCCGGCCGGCTTGGCGGTGATCGGTCCGTCCTGCCCGATCCGGGCATACTCGGCGTGGCCGCCGAACTTCGCGCCGAGCATGGCGATGACCTCGTCGCCGGGCGCGAATCTGGTGACCTTCTCCCCCACCGCTGCGACGACCCCGGCGGCGTCCATGCCGAGCACCCGCCGGCGGGGCCTGAAGAACCCCAGGCCGGCCCCGGCCAGGAGGCCGAGTCCCTTCGGCACGTCGTGGGAGCGGGCCCGGTGGTCGGCGGCGCTCACGGTGCTGGCGAGCACCCGGATGAGCACCTCCTCCGGCCCGGGCGCCGGAGTGGGGATCTCCTCAACCGAGACAACGTCGGCGGGGCCGAACCGTCCGTAGACCGCGGCCCTCACGAGGTCGCCCCAACCGGGTCGGCGCCGACTCGGCGCTGCGGCATCCGCTCGACGGCGGCGGTGTTGAAGCCCTTGAGGATAAGCCAGAGTGCGAGCGACACCTCCCAAGCGAACACGGGCAGCGCAACGAGCAGCCCGGTCGGGGAGAACTGGCCGTACAGGCCGAAGATCACCAGCACCGTCGAGATGGTGATGATGGCCCCGCCCACCAGGCCGAGTACCGCGATGGCGCGAGGCACGAGGCGGGAGGTGAACATCAGGGAGGCCAGCAGGATCGAGCCGACGCCGAGCGCGAAGCCCGGGCCGAACAGCAGGGTGCCGTCTTGCAGGGCCAGCAACGCGGCGGCGACGGCCTCAAGCGCGCTGTCATCAACACTGGGCGGCTGCTGCCGCAGCATCAGCACCGTGAGCAGGCTGAGGGTGCCCACCAGGATGATCGCGGCCTCGAGGATGCGCGCGGCAGCGTAGGCCAGCGCCAGCGTCGGACTCTGGCGGCGGAGCACCGGATAAAGGACCACCCCGGTGCCGACCACGGCGATCACCAGCACGACCTCGAACAGCACGCCGACGGCCACCATCGGGTCGCGGCCGGCACCGAGGACATAACCGGGCGTGTTGAGCACCGGGGCATAGAGCAGACGACCGACGATCGCGCCGACTTCGGTGAGGAGAAAGAGTACACCGGCGAGAATTGCGGTTCGGCGGATGGGAGACATGAGAGCTCCTTCAAGGTTGAGGTGTACGGCGTACACTCGGATGCAGCGACTCTAAGGTGTACGCTGTACTCCTGTCAATGGGCAGGACTGATCTCGTTCATAGGGAGCTCACATGGCTCAAGTTCTGGTGGTCCCGCGGGTGCGCCTCAACCGTGATCGGGTGCTGCAGGCCGCCGTCGGGCTTGCCGATCAGGCCGGTATCGAGGCGCTGAGCATGCGCCGGCTGGCCGAGGAGCTCGGCGTTGTGCCGATGGCTCTGTACAAGCACGTGGCGAACAAGGACGAGCTGCTCGACGGCATGGTCGAGGTGATCGTCGCCGAGATCGACCCGCCGGCCCCGGACACCGAGTGGAAGGCCGCGGTGCGACTGCGGGTGCTCTCGGCCCGCCAGATGTTGTTACGGCATCCGTGGGCCCGGTCGGTGCTCGAGTCGCGCACCACGCACACCCCGGCGGTGCTGGACTACCTGGAGTCGACGATCGGGATGTTCCTGGCCGGCGGGTTCTCGGCGGACCTCACCCACCACGTGATGCACGCCCTGGGCAGCCGCATGTGGGGGTTCACCCAGGAGCTCTTCGACGCATCCGCCGACCCGGCCCGGCCACCCGTCGACCCCGCCGTGCAGGCTGCCCGAATGCAGACGATGGCGGAGCGGTATCCCCACATCCTGCAGATCAGCACTGCGGCGGCCCACGACGATTCGGTCGTAGCGCACGGCTGTGACGACAGGTTCGAGTTCGAATTCGCCCTCGACCTGCTCCTGGACGGCTTCGAGCGCCTCCATGTCTCCGGCTGGTCATCCGGCCCGGTCACCCGCACCGCCTAGCGCGGAATCAGGCGAAACCGAAGACCAGCGGGAAGACCGCGACCACGACGAGCGCCCAGAGCCCGTATATCGGGAGGTACCGGGTCTGCCAGTGTTCGAGCGCCGCGAACGGGTGTCGCCCTCGCAGGAACCCGATGGCGAGCCAGGCCGCACGCACCAGGTGCACGAGGAGCAGCAGGTTGAGGCCCAGCGCGGCGATCTTGTTGGGGCTGAAGCCGAACTCGGTGATGCGCGTGAGCATCGCGGTGAGCATCACGGCGTCGACAGCCAGGGCCACGATCACCAGCACCAGCTGGAGCACGTCGAAGACGCCGGGCCGGGCGAGGGAATCGCGGGCGGAGATCGAGTAGAGCAGCAGGCTGAGCACGAGCACCAGGATGGCGTTCATCAGGATGAGCAGGTAGCGGTCGACGGCGCCCAGCCCGCCGGCGGTGGCCAGCACCGCGAGCACGGCCAGGAGCATGATGATCGTCAGCGGGGTGAACACCCGGGTGAGCACCGGGGCGATGTTCTCGACCACGTTCTGCTTGGCCTCGACCAGCCAGGCGGCCACGACGAGGGCGCCGGGTATCGCGAGCGGCAGAATCCAGCCGGTCAGCACCGGACCGGGATCGACGCGCACGGCGGACAGCACCGCGACGGTGAGCCCGATGAGCACGGCTCCGCCGAGGGCGAGCAGCGTGTAGTAGATCGCGAGCTCGCCGGTGAACCGCACGAAGTCCATCCGTCGGGCGTCGGAGCGCCAACGGCCGCCGACGTAGGCGATCCCGACCAGCATCCAGAGCAGCACCGGGGCGTGCAGCGCGGCGAGCAACTCGGTGGAGCCGCCGGCGGCAAACGGGTAGACGTTGAGCAGCACCGCGAGGGCGGCGAACGAGACGATGAGGGTTGCCGCGACGGGCAGGGTGAGCCGACGCTTCCAGCCGAAGTAGGCGGCGAGGAACGGGAACACCAGCAGGCCGAGGTTTCGGACCAGGCCCGTGCCGCCGTCGGACCAGGTGAGGCCGGCCTTGACGGCCAGGCCCGCGCCGAGGGCGAAACCGACCACCACGGCGAGTTCCCGCCGGGCCGGCGCGCGGCTGTCGCCGGCGGCGTCGGGCAGGAGCACGAGTTGTTTCCAGAGCCTGTCGGAGTGCTCCCTGGCGAATTCGCGGGACACGGCGTCGAGGTTGCCCAGCCGCTTGATCGCCACGAGGAAGGCCTCGTCGTGGTCGAGCCCGGTGGCCAGCAGGTCTTCGATCTGCTCGCGCAGGTGATCTTCCAGCTCCTCCACGTCGGCGGTGGCGATGGCCTGGCGTCGCTGCACGTAGCCGCGCCAGCTATCGATCTGGGGTTCCAGGTCGGCGTCGAGGTCCATCAGGCCCACCCCTCCGTCACGGCCGTCGGTCGGGGCCGGTCCTGCCAGACCTGGCGGAGGGCATCCGCCACGACGGTCCACTGCTCCTGCCGCTCGGCCAGCTGTTCCCGGCCGAGGTCGGTGATGGCGTAGTGCTTGCGCCGGCGGCCCACGTCGGAGGTGCCCCAGAGCGAGGTCACGTAGCCGAGCCGTTCGAGGCGGTGCAGCAACGGGTAGAGCATCCCGTCGGTCCACTGCATACTGCCGCCGCTGAGATCGCTCACCCGCTTGAGGATGGCGTAACCGTAGAGGTCGCCGTCCATCAGAATCCCCAGCACCAGCGGGGTGGCCGCGGCGGCGACCAGGTCTTTCTCGATGCGCATGGCGCCTCCTATACCTAGAGCTGCAATGCATGAACCCTAGCAGTTCTAGGTATGGGGATGGAAGCGACCACTGCCCGGCTGCGGCCGCGCACACCCGTTGGTGCGACGGTGAATTTCCCGATTCGTCACGCCTCGGCGCCAAGCCTGGAGATACGTCCAGCTTCCTTGAGTTTCTCGTCTGCCTGAACAAGGCTGGTCAGATTCGCCCCACCCGGGCGGCACCGCAACCGCGGCCCGATCGTACAAAGAAGAGGACACCGTGAAAGCACTCACCTGGCAGAACACCAAAAAGGTAGAGGTCATCGAGGTCCCCGATCCGGTCATCGAAAAGCCCACGGATGTGGTCATCCGCATCACGTCAGCGGCCATCTGCGGTTCAGACCTGCACCTGTACAACGTGATGGGGCCGTTCCTGGCCAAGAACGACGTTCTCGGCCACGAGAACATGGGCATCGTGGAGCAGGTCGGCGCCGCGGTAACCACCCTCTCGGTGGGCGATCGGGTCGTCATCCCGTTCGTCATCGCCTGCGGTGACTGCTTCATGTGCAACCAGGGCCTCACCACCCAGTGCGAGACCACCCAGAACCGCGACTCCGGCACCGGCGCCAGCCTCTACGGCTTCAGCGAGCTCTACGGATCGGTTCCCGGCGGCCAGGCCGAGCGCCTGCGGGTTCCGTTCGCGGACTTCAACGCGGTCAAGGTCGGCGCGGACCTGCCCGACGAGCGCTACCTGTTCCTCAGCGACATCCTGCCCACCGCCTGGCAGGGCGTGCAGTACGCGGATGTGCCCGCCGGCGGCACCCTCGCCGTGATCGGCCTGGGCCCCGTGGGCCAGTTCGCCAGCCGCATCGGACGCCACCTGGGCTTCCGGGTGCTCGGTGTGGACCCGGTGCCGGAGCGCCGCGAGATGGCCGCCCGGCACGGTGTGGAGGTGTTCGACCTCGACGACGACATCGTCGCGATGCTGCGGGCGACGACCGACGGTCGCGGCCCGGACTCCGTCGTTGACGCCGTGGGAATGGAGGCGCACGGCAACCCCGCCGCCGCGTTCACCCAGTACGCCGCAGGGCTGCTGCCGGATGCGGTGGCCAAGAAGGTCTTCACCACGGTGGGTGTTGACCGCCTGGCCGCGCTGCACATGGCGCTGGACCTTGTACGTCGCGGCGGCACGGTCTCGGTGAGCGGCGTGTACTCCGGTGTGGCCGACCCGATGCCGCTGATGAATATGTTCGACAAGCAGATCCAGCTGCGGATGGGCCAGTGCAACGTGCAGCGCTGGGTCGGCGATCTGCTGCCCCTGGTGGAGGACCCCACCGACCCGCTCGGCGTGATGGACCTCGTCACCCACCGGGTGCCGCTGGATCGCGCCCCGGAGATGTACGAGACCTTCAGCGCCAAGGACGACGGCTGCATCAAGGTCGTCCTGACCCCCTGATTCCCTCTCGCGAACTGTGAGTCAAGCCCCAGAATCTCGCGATTTCTGGGGCTTTTCTCACAGCTCGCGGAACCTTCTGCAGTGTCAGTGGTAGGTGAGACGATCTCATCATGAGTAACCCCGACCAGGCAGTACCGCCCGCTCCGGATGATGACCACCACTCTCCGGAGTCCGCTCCACCTGGCTCCACCCCCTCCCCCGTCGACCCGACCGCTTTCGGGCCGCACGTCCCCAACCCGGCCCTGGACGAGTTGGTCTGCTCGGAGCTGGCCCGCCGCACCGAGCTGATCGCGGTCGAGGCCCGCGCCATTGCGCAGGCGCAGGCCCGGCAGGCCGAGTTCCTCGTCGCCCTGCAGGGCTGGAGTGAGGACCCGCTCGTCTCCTCGCGCCTGCACGGCAACCCGGAGAGCATCCGGCTGGCCGACGTGAACGCGGCCACCCTGACCGAGGACCAAGCCCGCGCGGCCGCCTACAACCGGTGGGACGACCGGGACGTGGCCCGCCGCACGATTGTCAGTGAGACCGCCTGCCTGCTGCGCCTGTCTGAACGCACCGTGGAGCACCTGATGGACCAGTCCCTCTGGCTCCTGGCCGCCCCGGCGACCTTCGAGGCCCTCTCGACCGGAGAGATCAGTTACCGGCACGCCACCGCGCTCGTCGACCAGATGCGCACCCTGCCGATGGAGGACCAGGCGGCGTTCGAAGAGAAGGTGCTGCCCGAGGCCAAGCGCCTGCCGGTGGGCCGGTTCATCGACAAGGCCCGCCGGCTACGGGAGCGGCTGCACCCGGAGTCGATCGTGACCCGCAGCACGAACGCCCTCGCCGAACGGCACAGCCGCTGGGAGGCCGCCCCGGATGGGATGGGCTGGTTGCACTGGTACGGCACCGCCCACGACACCAAGGCCGCCTACGACCGGATCAACACGATGGCCGTGAAGCTCAAGCACCTCGGCGACCCGAGCCCGGCCGACCAAACGGATGACGCCAGCAGCAACGGTGCCGCCTTCGGCATCGCGCAGGACCCGGCCGACGACTCCCCGACCCGCACCCTCGACCAGCTCCGCGCCGACATCACCGCCGCCCTGCTGCTGGACGGAATCACGCCCGACGGGATGGGCGCCGGCATCCGCGGCACCGTCATGGTCACCGTGCCCGTGCTCACCCTGCTGGGGTTGGACGAGGAACCCGCCACCCTCGAGGGCTACGGGCCGATCTCGCCGGAGGTCGCAAGGGAGATCGCCGGGCACGCACCGAGCTTCACCCGGCTGCTGACCCACCCGGAGACCGGGGTGGTGCTCTCGCTCGGCAAAACCCAGCACAAGAACACCAAGGCCATGAAGAAATACCTGCGGGTGCGCGACGAAACCTGCCGGTTCCCGGGCTGTTCCCGACCCGCGGTGACCAGCGACGTCGACCACACCGACCCCTGGGCCGGCGGCGGCAACACCGACTGCGACAACCTCGCCCACCTTTGCGAACCCCACCACCGACTCAAACACCTCAGCCAGTGGCGAGTCACGCAAGAACCCGACGGGATCCTGCACTGGACCTCGCCCGGCAAACGCAGCTACCGCACCGACCCCGCCAACCCGATGGGACCACCCCGACCCCGACCACCGGTCGCCGGGCCCAAGACCCGGAAGCGGCCCGCCGACGAGAGTTACCTGATGCCCCGGCAGCGGCCGAGTCGGAAGCCGACCCCACCGGTGCCCGAGAACCCACCGTTCTAAGCGGTCACCGAGTGGCCCAAGGCTGGTATCCCTAGACTCGGATCCATGTCCTTGATCAACGCAGATTACGAGATCCGTCGGTTTGAGCCGGCAGCCCCAGGCGAGCCCGGATACCCCGAAGCGACAGCCTGGGACAGCGCAGTCTCGTTCGGGTTCCATGAGGAGCGCAGCAGCGACGAGCGGGTTCAGGAGTCCATCGCCAGGAGCCGTGTGGACGGCGCCGTCTACACGGGCGCCTACCAAACCGGCCAGCCGGCCCCGCATTCGCTGGGCAGCGACGTGCCGGTGGCCACGTTCGGCACCCAGCCGAGCACGCTCAACATCGGGTTCGGCAGGTTGCTGGATGCGCATCTGATCACCGGCGTGACAGTGCGCACCTCCCACCGTCGTCGCGGGCTGCTCCGCCGCATGATGACCGAAGACCTCACCCTGGCCAAGGGCAACGGCATCGCGATCGCCGCCCTCACCGCGTCTGAGGCGTCGATCTATGGCCGTTTCGGTTTCGGTGTGGCCACTTCGGAGCAGAGCATCACGGTGGATACCAGCGCCAAGTTCCGGCTCGACCACCTGCCAGTGGGCTCTGTGGAGGTCGCCGACCCCAAGGTCCTTCTCGAGCTGGCGCCACGGGTCTTCGCCCGGCTGCACGGCGAACAACCGGGGTCCATCGGCCGTCAGGAGTTCTACCGCCAGCTGGCCGCCGGGGCGTCGAGCCGCGAGGGCGGCCCCGATGCCAAGGTGAAGGCGGCCCTGCACTACGCGCCCGACGGTTCGGTCGACGGCTATGTCTCGTACAGATTCGGCGGCTGGGACAAGACGCCCGCGACGATGGAGATTGTGGACCTGGTGGCCGCCACCCCGGCGGCCTACCTGGAGCTCTGGCAGTATCTGGCGGCCATCGATCTGGTGGAGCGCGTCACCTGGAACGAGGCGCCGGCGGACAACCCGCTCACTTGGGCCTTGACTGATCCGCGATGTGTGTCCGCGACGAACCCGCGGGACCTGCTCTGGTTGCGCATCCTCGATGTGCGCCAGGCACTCGAAGCGCGCCAATTCGCCACCGACGGCGCCGTGGTGCTGAGAGTCACCGACGGGCTGAGTCTCACGGCGGGCACCTTCTCACTGAAGGTGCAGGGCGGCACGGCGCAGGTCACCGAATCAACCTCGGCGCCCGACCTGGACCTGGACATCGCCGCGCTCTCCTCGATCTACCTGGGCGCGGTGAACCCCGTGTCGCTGGCGGCGGCGAACAAGGTGCGCGAACACACGTCGGGTGCAGCGTTCCTGGCCGCCAGGCTCTTCGCCGTCGAGCGGCCCGCCCACTGCCTGACGCACTTCTAGCGGATCAGGCCTGCCGGTCAAGCAGCACGTAGGTATAGGCCGCGATGGTCGCCGCATCCACGATGTCGCCCGCGCGGATCATGCGCCGGAAGTCGTCTTCGCTGAACCAGCGGTGCACCATGTCCTGCTCGGTGATCTCCCGCTCCGGCGGGCCGGGCGTCAGCTCGGTGGCCAGATACAGGTCGCAGCCCTGGCTGCTGTGCCCGTAGGCGCTGTAGAAGTGCGCCAGGTGTCGCACCTCGCCGGCGCGCATCCCGGTCTCCTCCTGCAGCTCGGCGCGAGCCAGGTCCTCCTGGCTGCCGTCGTTCTCACCCGGCCAGGAGCCTTGCGGGAACTCCCAGGCCCGCCGCCCGACGGTGTACCGGAACTGCTCGACCAGCCAGAACCCGCCGTCGACATACGGCACCACGATGGCAAAATCGGGCTTGTCGATGACGCCATAAATGCCCTGCGACCCGTCCGGGCGGCGCACGATGTCTTCGCGCACGGTCATCCAGGCGTTGCGGTACACCTCACGGGTTGAAACGGCTTCAGTCATGGGGCCATTCTCGCGGGTTCCCCGCACGACCCACAACGAGGCAGAGGAGGCGCCCCGACGTATCGGGGCACCTCCTCGACGATCTGGCCGCGGGGCGACCGGTGCGGCTCAGGCCCGCTGACGGCGGCGGATGAGCAGAGTGCCGGCTCCGGCAGCCAGGAGCGCGAGTGCGCCGCCGATCATGGGGGCCAGCGAGCTGACCCCGGTGTTGGCCAGGGCCGCGGTGGCGCTCTTGGCCGCCACCACGGTGAAGGCGATCTCGGCGGTCTCTCCGTTTGCGGCCGTCACGACGATGCGGTGCACGCCCGCTTCGGTGTTGGCCGGGATGGTGACAGTTCTGCTGAAGGCGCCCGCAGCATCCGCCGTGACAGCACCGAGTCGCACCGGTGCCGAGTGCAGCACGACGTTGAGCTCGGCGTTCGCGGCGAAGTCGCGACCGGAGACGCCAACGGTGCTGCCCGCGGCCACCCGCAGGTCGGCGTCTGCGAGAGCGACGGATGGCTTGCGTGTGGTGGTGCCGGTCGGAGCCGGGGTCGGTGTCGCCGTCGCCGTCGCCGTCGGAACCGGGGTGGCGGTGGGCGTCGGTGTTGGCGTGACGAGGCCGAAGACCTCGGTCGCGGTTCCGAGGTTGAGGAAGACCGTTTCGCCGGTGGCGTCCTTGAGGCCGTCGTTGTCGGTGACCGCGTATACGTTGCCGTCGGCGCCGATGGTGAGGCCCTCGAGCTTCTCCTGGGTCCAGCCGTTGGTGGCCGCAAGGTCAGGCAGCACGTCGTGGGCGAGCGTTTTGGGCAGAACAGGCAGCGTACCTGCGGCCGGGTCTGCCTCTGGAACGGTCACGGTGTAGATGCGCTTCACCGCGGCGGCAGGGCCGTTGAGCTTGTCTCGCTCGATGACGGCAAGGGTGCTCTCGTCGACCGCGACGATCTCGGACAGGCCCATCCAGTCGCCGCCGCCGGCGGCTGCCTCCAGCTGGTAGCCGAACCAGGTCCAGCTCTGCTCGGTTACGTCGTAACGACCGATCCGGGTGACGCCCTCGCCGTCCACGGTCGTGGTGGGCTCGGCCGGGTCTGCCCAGAGCGGACGCTGCACGGCAACGTAGAGCTGTTCGTTTCCGGCCGCGTCGGTGGTCGCGGTCACGCCCTCGAAGCCCCATTTGGAGATGTGGTCGGAGATCTCCGTGGGCAGCGACACCTTCTCCTGCACCCCACCCGCGGCATCCGTTCGGTACAGCGCATTGCCATCGCCGGTGGCACCCTCGGCGGCGAGCCAGAAACCACCCTGTTCACGCGCGTGCAGGCCCTCGATGTCGAGCACGGCCGGCCTGCCGTTCTCGGTGACCACCAGGCTGTCGTCGATGCGCGCGGGCGCGGCGGTCACGTCGACCGTGAAGATCGTGCTCGGCGAGACGGCGGAGTCACTCGCCGTGTAGATGTGGGCGGTGTCGCCGGGCTTGGCGCTGAGCGCGCCGAGCGCCTGCCAGCCGATCGGCAGGCCGTCGACGTCGTCGGAGACGATGCTCGGCTGGCCCGCCGAAGCGTTACCGAGCGTGCCATCCCCGAGCTGGTACAGGGCCACCGAGGCGCGCACGCCGACGCTGGCGTCGTCGGTCTCGCTCGAGGCGACGAGCAGGTTGCGGCTGGGCACGGCCAGCAGGCCCTCTGGCCCGTTGGTGGCGAACACCATCTGCTGATAGACCGGCTTCACAGGGTCGGAGAGGTCGTAGACAGCCACGAAGTTGCTGCGCTCGGAGGCGACGAAGCCGTACCTGGTGCCGTCGATGGTGGAGACCATCAGTCCCTCGGGCTCGCTGCCCTTCTTGTCGGCGCGGCTGTCGGCGTACACGCCATTGGCCACAGCGAGGTGCTCGAACGAGTTTCCGGCGTCCCAGGAGACGTCGCCCGTGCTGGCGTCGAAGATCGTCCAGCCGCGAGTGCCGCCCTTCCAATCACCCTCGTTGGCGGTGGCCAGGTGGGTGTCGTCGACCCAGGCGATCGAGTCGGGCTCGCGCGGGACATTCGTGATCTGACCGGTGAGGTTGATCACCTTGTCTTTTTTCGTGTCGATGCCGGTGACAGTGGCGGTGCCGGCGCTGAAGACCTTGGTGATCGCCCTGGTCGGCAGGTCGATGAGCGCGATGCCGTTGTTCTCCTGCAGGGTGACCGCCAGCTGGTTGGCGCTGTTGATGGTCACATATTCGGGCTCGGGGTCGGTGGGCGAGTCCAGGCCCGCGGCCACGAACGAGGACAGGGCGGCGCCGTCGGCGGCAACCAACGGCACCGGGGTGGTCACCCAGCTGGTGGGGTCGGCGTTCAGGTCGATCACCTGAACGAACCCCGCGGGCAGTTGGGGCAGGTCGCCCTTCTTACCGGCTGTGGGAGTGAAATCCTCGTCGCGCTGGTTCTCGATCGCGATGGCCGCGTATTTTTTGTCGGCGCCGATGGCGATGGAGTCGGGCTGGCCGCCCAGGTCGATGCTGGTGACCAGGCTGCGGTCGCTGATGCGGATCACGTCGAGCCGGCCGGAGGGCGAGACGAAGTCTCCGCCGCTCTCGTCGACGACTACGAGCACGTAGTCGCCGTACACGGCAACGGAGGTGGGCTGGTCATCAGCGTGGCCGAGGTCGGCCAGGGAGATGCTGCCGGCGCCGACGGGGTTGTTCACGTCGGTGATGTCGAGGAAGCCGATGCGCTTGCCCGGGGCATCCGTGTAGATCACGGTCTTGCCGTCATCGGTGACGCCGGAGATCTCCGCGGCGGTGGTGTCGGCCGCGTCGGCTCCCGCGGGTGCGTTGAGGTAGACCGGGTAGGTGGCGGTGCGGTGAAACGCCGAGGAAGTCGGGGCCGGCGTCGCGGCGAGCGCCGGGGCGACGACCACGCAGCTGGCCATGAGTGTGGCCCCCACGATCAGGGTGGCGCGGCGGGCGGTTTTCGAGAGTGGCATGGCTTCCCCTGGATCACGAACGTGGTCTGTACGTCTTCACATGTACCCACCGAGCGTGACGGCGGCGGGCGACCTGTGGATGACCCGCGGGAGTCTCGCAGGCGACGGCACGGTGTACGTCAGGCAAACCGGTCGCGGCGCGGCGGTGCGGGTTCGAGCAAGCGGATGCGGACCCGGGCAGCCGCGCCCGGGTCCGCATCCAGCCCGAGGGGGGTTACCAGGCGACGGGTCCCTGAACGTCGGTGAACGTGCCGGTGGGGCCATCCGCATCGATCGTGGCCATGCGCACGGCGGATCGTGCGCCCTCGGCCGGGGTGAGTACGCCGCGGTGGTTGTTCAGGTCGGTCGCGACGAAGCCGGGGCAGACGGCGTTGACCAGGATGCGCTCGGCGACGAGGGCCCGGGCATACATCATGGTTACGGCGGTCAGTGCGGTCTTCGAGGGTACGTAGCCGAGGGCGATCGGGTCGGTGTTCGCGAAGTCGGAGATCGCCGCCAGTGAGCCCGCGCTGCTGGATACGTTTACGATTCGCGGGGCCGCCGACCGGCGCAACATCGGCAGGAACGCGCTGGTGACGGTGATTACCCCGAACACGTTCGTCTCGAAGACGTAGCGCACGTGGTCGACATCGGCGGTTTGGGGCATCTGGCCAGCGAAATCAGCGCCGGGCCGGTGGCTGATGCCGGCGTTGTTGATCAGGGCGTCGAGGCGCCCGAACCTGGTCTGGATGGTCTCGGCTGCCGCCTGCACCGATGTCGGGTCGGTGACGTCGAGGGCAACCGCGGTGACATCGCCGCCGGTTGCACGCAGCTGGGCAGCGGTCGCTTCGCCTCGCTCGAGGCTCCGGGCGCCGATGACCACGGTGTGGCCGAGGTGGGCGAGCTGGGCGGCGATTTCGCGCCCGATTCCTTTGTTGCCGCCGGTGACGAGGGTGATCATGGGGTTGGTCCTGGGGGTGGTCATAGGTGCTCCTTCAGTGCCGAAACGATTTGTGCGGCACAGCTCAGCCTGACGACCGTGGCCGGGATTCGGAATAACGCAATGTCCGTTTTAATTGCCCTATAGTTCGGATATGGCGACCGACCGGCTCTCAGACATCCTCGATCTCATCGAGGTGAGAAGTGTGGTGTCGGGTGGCTCGGCCGTGCGCGGTCGCTGGCAGACCCGCAACAACATCGACGACGACCTCAAGTTCATCGCGGTGGTGCGGGGCCAGGCCCGGTTGACGACCAACGGCCTGCTCGAGCCGCTCGAACTGAACGCGGGCGATGTCGTGATCCTGAACGGGCGATCGTGGCTGGCGCTCGAGGGCGGGGTCGGCGACGGCGAACCCATCCAGGTGCGACCGCCGTCGGCGGGCTCCGTGATGTCTGCCGAAGACGCGAATGCGGATGGTGCGGACGTGCTCATCGGCGGGCGGGTGGATTTGAACCCCACCGGCCGGGAGTTGCTCCTGCGCACGTTGCCGCCGGTTGTGCACATCGGTCTGGCGAGCCCGGTCGGCGCTGCGCTGCGCGGCCACATCCAACGATTGTTCGAAGAGATCGTGGCCGACCGCGTCGGGTCTGACTTCGCAATCCGCCAATACGGCCAACTGCTCGTGCTCGATGTCATCCGTGGATACCTGCACGACCCCGATATGCCGGCCGGCTGGTTGAAGGTGCTCACCGACGAACGTCTGCGGCCGGCTCTCGCGCTCATTCACGAGCAACCCGCCAAGGGCTGGAGCCTGGAGGACCTGGCCCGGGCCGCCTCCATGTCTCGCACCACTTTCGCAGGGCGGTTCCGCGACGCTGCGGGCACGCCACCCCTGTCGTACCTGATCAACTGGCGGATGCTGCTCGCTCAGCGTGAACTCCGCACCTCGGACACGCAGATTCGGGCGCTCGCTCTTCAGCTCGGCTATTCATCCGAAAGCGCGTTCAGCACCGCCTTCAAGCGTCGGGTCGGTGAATCCCCGTTGAGTTATCGTTCTCGCGCCCGCATCGAGCACGGCTCCGTGGCAACGTAGTGGGCGTCAGGTTCGGGTCTAGGCGCACTCGCCACCAGGTCCGGGCCGATCTCCTCCGAGGCCGCGCGGGAGGTCACGGCATCCGCCGGTTCAAGCCGGCAGCCCCCGGCGAGCTCGGTTATCCGGAAGCAGCAGCCTGGGACAGGCCAAACCGGCCAGCCGGCCACAGGGCAAGGGCATCACGATCGCCACCCTCACAGTGTCGGAGGCGTCGATCTACGGTCGATTCGGTTCCAGCACTTAGGTATACGCAGAGGGTCACGCCTTCAGTCATGGCGCCGGCTCGCACTCGGTGATCGCACGTCGCTCACATCCGCAGCACACGCGGAGGCGCCCCCGCAGCCAGTTGGGGAGCTGGCTGCGGGGGCGCTTCTGTGTCGTCAGATTAGGTGTGCTTGCGACGCACCATGAACATGGCGGCGGCACCGACAAGTATGGTCAACAGGCTGAAGAGTGCAGCCCCGCGCAGAAGGTCTGAGTCCACCCCGGTGTGCGCGAGTGCACCCACCGACTTCAGGGTCACTCTCACGTCGTCACGGTCGGTGATCTCCGGCCCCGTGGGAGGCGTCGCGGTGACGCTCGCCTTGTTGCTCACGAAGCCCGCCGACTTGTCCGCATCCGTAACGGCGTAGGTAGCGGTCGCCGTCACGGACGCACCCGGAGCAAGCTCACCCTGGGCGTTCGGCCACGCACCGTATGTGATCGCCGACAGGCCGCGCAGTTCATCAGCGATCGAGACGGATGTCAGCGACACGTTGCCCGTATTCGTCACGACGAAGGTGAAGGTGATCGTGTCACCGTGAACCACACCGGTCTTCACCAACGAGATCGCCGGGCCGTCGACGAGCGGCAGCTCGAACGTGTCCTTGTCGGAGACCACCGGCCCATGCGGCGGCGTTCCCGTCACAGTGGCCGTGTTGGACACGAGGCCGGCGTCAAGGTCTGCCTGCGTCAGGGTGTAGCTGGCCGTGGCCGTCACCGACTGCCCTGGTGCAAGCACACCGGCGCCAGCCGGCCAGGCGCCGTACGACACATCCGACAGCCCGTCGAGGGCGTCCTCGATGGATACCGAGGTCAGGGTGACGGTGCCCGAGTTCGTCGCGACGAACGTGTAGGCAATCGTGTTTCCACTCAGCACACCGGTCTTGACCAGAGACACCGACGGAGTCCCGCCGAGGGGCTGGTCGAACTCGTCCTCGTCGGTGACGATGCCGCCACCGGGCGGGGTTCCCGTGGTCGTCGCCGTGTTGTGCACGGTGCCGGCATCACGATCCGCCTGAATCACCGCATACGTCGCCGTTGCGGTAACCGACTGGCCCGGGGCGAGTACGCCCGTCGCGGCCGGCCACTCACCGTACTGAAGCTCCGACAGGCCCTTGAGCTCGTCAGCGATCGACACCGCCGTCAGCGTCACGTTGCCGGTGTTCGTCGCGGTGAACGAGTAGGCGATCGTGTTTCCATCCAGCACACCGGTCTTCACCAGATTCAGCGCAGGTGTGCCGTCCAGAGGCTGGTCGAAGTCGTCCTCATCAGAAACCGGCGGACCGCTCGGCGGCGTTCCCGTCGTCGTCGCGGTGTTGTCCACGGTGCCCGCATCACGGTCAGCCTGGGTGATCGCATACGAAGCAGTTGCGGTCACCGACTGGCCCGGGGCAAGAACACCCGTCGCGGCCGGCCACTTGCCATACGAGATCTCCGAGAGTCCCTCGAGCTCATCAGCAATTGTCACCGAGGACAGCGTCACGCTGCCGGTGTTCGTCGCGGTGAACGAGTAGGCGATCGTGTTTCCATCCAGCACACCGGTCTTCACCAGATTCAGCGCAGGTGTGCCGTCCAGAGGCTGGTCGAAGTCGTCCTCATCAGAAACCGGCGGACCGCTCGGCGGCGTTCCCGTCGTCGTCGCGGTGTTGTCCACGGTGCCCGCATCACGGTCAGCCTGGGTGATCGCATACGAAGCAGTTGCGGTCACCGACTGGCCCGGGGCAAGAACACCCGTCGCGGCCGGCCACTTGCCATACGAGATCTCCGAGAGTCCCTCGAGCTCATCAGCAATTGTCACCGAGGACAGCGTCACGCTGCCGGTGTTCGTCGCGGTGAACGAGTAGGCGATCGTGTTTCCATCCAGCACACCGGTCTTCACCAGATTCAGCGCAGGTGTGCCGTCCAGAGGCTGGTCGAAGTCGTCCTCATCAGAAACCGGCGGACCGCTCGGCGGCGTTCCCGTCGTCGTCGCGGTGTTGTCCACGGTGCCCGCATCACGGTCGGCTTGGGTCACCAGGTATGAAGCAGTTGCGGTCACCGACTGGCCCGGGGCAAGAACGCCCGTCGCGGCCGGCCACGTGCCATACGAGATCTCCGAGAGTCCATCGAGCTCATCCGCAATTGTCACCGCCGACAACGTCACATTGCCGGTATTCGTCGCAGTGAACGAGTAGGCGATCGTGTCGCCAGCGAGCACACCGGTCTTCACCAGATTCAGCGCAGGTGCACCAGCCAGAGGCTGGTCGAAGTCGTCCTCGTCAGAAACGGGCGGACCGCTCGGCGGCGTTCCCGTGGTGGTGGCGGTGTTGGCCACGGTGCCCGCATCACGGTCGGCCTGAGTGATCGCATACGAAGCAGTTGCGGTCACCGACTGGCCAGGGGCAAGAACACCCGACGCGGCCGGCCACGCGCCGTAAGAAATCTCCGACACGCCCTCGAGCTCGTCGACGATCGACACCGCAGTCAACGTCACGTTGCCGGTGTTCGTCGCGGTGAACGAGTAGGCGATCGTGTCGCCAGCCAGCACACCAGTCTTCTCCAGGGAGATTCCCGGAGTGAGTTCAGGCAAAGTGACGAGGGCCGGAGCCTCATCGGTCACGGCCGTTCCGGCCGGTGGGATGCCCGAGGTCGTCGCAGTATTCGACACTTCTCCCGCCGTGACATCGGCTTCTGTAAGGGTGTAATTCGCGGTCGCGGTCACCGATTGTGTCGGCTCAAGAACACCCGGAGCGCCGGGCCAGATACCGAACTCGATGGAAGACAGGCCCGGCTTCGGGTCGGCGAGCGTGACGTCGGTGAGGGCAACGGTCCCCGTATTGGTGACGGTGAACTCATAGTCCACGATGTCGCCGGCCGTTCCGGTCGCGCCGTCCGCGAGGGTTCCGGTCTTCTCCAGATCGATCGACGCACAGTTCGTGTTCACGATGCCGATGAGAGTGCTCGCCAGCGCAGCGAATCCGGCAAGGTGGTAGTCGTCGCCCTCGGCCGGTCCGGAGATCTGAGTAATGTGCTCACGGAACATCGCCAGCTGACCGCCCGCGATGTTGTCGTTCACACCGATTGGAACGATCCGGGTGCCCTCGCCCTTGACCACGTTTGCGCTGCTGACAGCAGCGTCGATGGTCGCCTGATTGGTGCTGTTTCCCGGGCCCTGGACGGGGTCGGCATACTGGGTGGGATTGCCGTCGGTGAGGAAGAAGAGCGCGTCGTAGTTCTCGGTCGACCCGGCAATGGCTGCGAGACCGCGGTCCCAGTTCGTGCCGCCCTGGGCGGGAACCGGACGCTGCAGGCCGTTGACGTACGACACGATCGCGTCGACGCCGGCGGCGTCGGCCACCGACGTCAGCGGCAGCGGCGCGTTGGCTCCACCGTTGGTGGCCGGCGCGTTCGACGCGAAGTTGCTGACCGCAAAGCGAACCGGGTAGCCCTCGAGCGCGTTCGCGAGCTCGGCGAGCTCTTCTCGTGCCTGCTGAAGCTGCGGGTCGGTTACCGAGTTGGACAGGTCCAGGCTGATGGCGAAATCCACTTCGCACTGTGCCGCCATGGCCGGGTTCGGGGCCGCAGGCACTGCGGACTGTACTGCGAATGCTGCCGAGGCACCGCTGATCGCCAGCACCGAGGCGAGGGTTGCCGCCACCGCCCCGCGCGCGACATGTCGCGTATTTCTGTGTCGTGCGGATGAATCAGGACGTAGTCGTCTCACGTGATCGGGTCTCCATGGTCGATCGGATGGCACAGCACATACGGAGAACGGCCATGCCCGGCAGCTGGGTTACTGCCGCCCAATGCTCGCCTCTCCCACGCCCGCACCAGCTCGGATTCTGCGAATTTCACCCGCCACTTCACCCTTTTCCCGGCAGGCGATCTGTGGCGCGCGTCGCGGCCGGACACCCTCCCCTTGGGGGACAGGAATCTGCAATCTGGCTGATGAGGCGGCAATTATCGCATCCCAGGCCAGAACAGGTGCCGACAGGCGGCAAAGCGGCCATTGCGAACCGGGCGGGGTGGCCTTCATCGACTCGTCGCCCCAGCGGCTGAGCTCGGAATCATGGCGCTGTCGATGCCCAAAACCGAGAGATTCGGCTTGGCTGCGCTTGCCTTCTTCGGCGCGGTTGACGGTTTGTGGTCAGGCGAGCAGGTGAGGTGCCGACGTAGCGACTCGAATGGCACCGTCTCGGTCGTTCACTTCGAGTTTTCGATAGATCGACTTCAATTGGGACTTGATCGTGTTGGGTGACAGGTGCTCCGCGGCAGCGATCGCCGCGACGCTTCGCCGTTGCACAAGGTGGCGGAACACGACTCGTTCGCGTTCGCTGAGTTGCACGGTCGGGGGTGCGGTTACCGCGCTTGTACGAGCGTGGAGTTCGCGGAGCATGCGCGGTTCGAGCGCCGCCCGGTGATTGGAAAGCAGTGTCGCTTGTTCGGAAGCGGTCAGGCGCAGCAGCACGATGCCGAGTTTCTCAGAGGCCACGAGGTCGATTGCCGCCGCGAAGTGCCCCCGTGCCTCCTCGATCTGGCCGAGCTCGAGCTTCGCCGCGGCGACGAGCACCAACAGTTCGACGGTGACGCGAGGACTGATCAGAGTCTGGGACAGTCCCGGAGTTGCGAGCACGAGAGCCCCCCGGGCGTCTCCCCGCCGGAGAGCAGCCCACGCACGAACGAGGCGCACCGGATCGACCGCGGCGGGAAGGGTGACACCGTCGAGTTGCGCGATCGTCTGAGTCGCCGAGCCGACATCGCCAAGCGCCAATTGCAACTCAGCGACCGCCATCGTGGACAGCCACCCGTTCAGGCCGCTCGAACGCAGGCGCTCTGGCTGAGTTGACAGTGTCGCGCCGACGCGGGCGAGCTGCTGCTGAGTTTGACCGGAGGCTCTGGCCAATGCGGATTCGACAAAGAGCCTGAACGCCCAAGACTCCCGGTCGATGTCGGCCGATGGCGCGGCATCCAGTGCCTCTTGCGCATCTTCGAAACGCAGATCATTTACGGCCAGAAGGGCGCGCGCGAGTGCGCCCGCCGTCAATACAGTGTCAACGGCCGTCGCTTCCGCTGGACCATCTTGAGTCTCACGCCCGGCTCCCGGCTGGCGGCTCAACCACTGTTCAGCGACACCTCGGTTGCCGGAGAGCGCGTAGTTGAGCGCCAACGAACCCGCCGCCTCCGTGACGATCCGCTCGTTGTCGAAGGTCAACGCTTCATCGAAGGTGCGTTCGTAGGCACGGTTCGCATCGATCAGCTCGCCTCCCAGTTCGAGAGTGATCGCCCATTGCAGCCGAATGTCAGGGAGCACCGGTCGGATGGATGCGATCGCTTCGTCGGAGACGTCGGCGATCATCCCGTGCGCCTCGCGCACCAAAGCCACCGCTTCGGCCATGTTGCCCTGGAACCGTGCGGACACGCTCCGGCTCGTGAGGTCGACGAGGATGTCGAGCAGGCCACGGGGAACGGGTGCTACCCGATGCTGGAACCGAAGCGGGCGGCGATCGCCGCTCACCGGCAGGTAATTCACGTAGGTCTTCGCCGCAACGAGCCGCGGGTTATCGGCAAGAACCTCGGCCGGGAGCGCATTAATCACTTCCAAGAGGAGGGCCTGATTCGTCTGTGTGAGAGCTACCCAGTGCGTCTCGACTGAGTCGATTGCGGCGGACCACGCCTGCTCGCTCAGCGCAGCACGCAGCTCTTCTTCAAACGACGAATCCCCCATAGCGAATCATTGTACGAGGGTTTTTCCTTCGCCTGGGCCCCCAGAAGCCGGGGGCTGCGGCGTCCCCATCCTCCCGGCGTGCGGTGCGAGAACACACCAAATATCGCGTTGGCGACGCGTCCACCAAAGCACCGCAGATCGTCACGACGGCCCGGCCGCGACCTGCCCGAGTTTCTCACCGCCGCCGGCATGACCCCGGGCGCCCCGATCCGCACGCCGTCCGACGTGTACCGGGTGGGCGCTGATCGCCGAGGTCCTGCAGCCGATGGAGCGCGACACCACCACCGCCAGCCTGCTCGCCGCCGCCGGCGCCGCCTGGCACCTGATGGCCCTGCTCGCCTCCGACCGCTCCACCGGCGACGGCCACTACGCCACCATCGACCGGGCCGCCGAATACCTGCGCGCCCACATCGACGACCACGTGAGTGTCGCCGCGGTCGCCGCCATGTCGCGCCTGAGCGGCTCCCACTTCGCCGCCCTCTTCAAGAGCCGCATCGGCTACCCCGCCCTGCAATACCAAACCCAGCTCCGGATGGTCCGAGCCCGCGAACTCCTGGACACCACCGACCCGTCCATCGCCGCGGTCGCCGCCTCCACGGGGCTGCCCCGACTGGTGACCCAATGCGGTATCTGAATCGCATGCCAAGCCGCTCATCGCGCCGTCCAGAAGGCCGACCGAGTTCGGGCCACGTCCCGCTGAGTGGTGAAGGACTCAACTTCTTCGGCGGACTGCCTGCTCGTCGATCGCTTTGGGGCACCCGACACCAAAGACCTGCGGGACACATCTGCGCTTTACGCGATAGCCAAGGCGACTGGGAATAGAGTTCAAGTGTGTCTCAGGGCCATTTGGGATCAGGGGGGGGACATCAATGAGTCGGCCGGACCAGCGCGATCACAAGGTGATTTCCTTGTTGGCGAAAAGTTGCGGCGACTCAGGCCACATAGAGTGTGGCGATCCAGAACGCTGCGACAAGTTGTCCGCTTCAGCACCGGCAGCACCAGGGAGCAGCTTCGATGCGTTCAGCCAGTATTTGAGTGTTGAGCAGACTGAGCCGAGCGCAAGGTGGTCAACTGCGGCACTCATGAGATGCGCAAAGGAGCTCTTCTTATCGTCGCCTTGGGCACCGGACGCATTTCGGCGGACAATTTGGCTGACAGGCGCACTCGCCCGGCTTGCCGAACGAGGCTTCCCCGCTGACGCGCTTCTGAGGACGTGCCTGTCGTCCGCACTAAGGCGCCGCATCTGTTTCGACGTGGCCACTGCCTGGCATGCGGCGAGCACGGGTGCGGTCGACCCGTCTAACCTGCCACCTGGGATGCAGGACTGGTTGCGATTGTTTGATGCAGCCCTAGCCGATCTGGAGGGCGACAGATTCAAGCTGGCCCTCGAAGAAGTCCTGGCTGCGGCGCGCACTGGCACGCTCAACCAAGTTGTCACGTCTTGGATGGACGACACCGCCGTCTCCCACCTGATTGCCTGGAACATAGCTGATGTGTTCAGGTCAGACGTGCGACCGCAGGATTGCATAGTCCGAGGGGGACGCGAGGCGACTGTTTGGATATTCGAGCGCTTCGCGCACACCTACCTGACTGAGTGGTCGCCGTCCAGCATTTCCTGGGAATTAAGTTACATATCACAACCAATTGCTGTGGCGGCTGGCGCGGGCATTAATCCAGCAATTTTAGGGGAGCGCGAAGTCGAATCGGACGCCCTAATCGCGGAGCTCGTGACTCGTAACTCGGCGGCAAGCGTCGAAGCCGGAAGACGTTCCTTTGCGGGCATCGACATCTTGGAGGTCCTCGAGCAGATCGTTCATCTCGCGCGAGCGAACGACCTCGTACAGGCTCAAAGTCTCGCACGTGAGTCCTCAAAAAAGTTTCCCACTGACCCGCACATCCGGAATGCTTTTGCATTTCTCTTGGTCGCGACCGACCCGTTTCACGCTGCGGAGTTGCTAACTGACACGGAGCTGGAACGTCTAAATCCATTGATAAACAGCATCAACCACGCATCATGCCTCTTGGCTCAAGGAAAGCGCACCGAATGTCTCATGCTCTTGGAGGCGTTGCAGGTTACTGAGGACGACACCCGCTCAGGTTGGCTTTGGGCGCCCGAATCGCTGATGCGAGATCAAGCCCCTGAATTGCGTTATTACGCTGTGACTGAGTGGATATCCGCCGCACGCACCGTCGCCATTTGAATCTCAGGCCGTCGCTTCGGCGGCATAGACCGAGGCGATTTGTTTCATCGGGATAACGAGCTGAAGGTCGTCCACGGGCGACGGATAGCAATCCACGTGATGCTCGTAAAACGATCGGGCGTCGCTGTCTCTGGCGTGAATTAGCACAGCCATTGCCCCCACGCTTTCGCTGATCTGAAGCGACCGCCGCAGGGCATCTTCCAGCAGTGCCGCTCCTATGCCCTGACCCGAGTAGCTCGAATCAACCGCGAGACGCGCGATGAGAATACATGGAATCTGCTGGGGTGCGCTTTTCTGCAATCCGCCCGGAACTTCTTCCCGAGAGATCGCAGCGACGGTTATCGCATAGTAGCCAACGACGACACCATCGATGCACGAGACATAGGTTACCGCGCTATTGGCCTTCTGATTTTGGTGCGCATAGCGTCGTAACCATACGTCAAGCTCATCAGCCCCAGAAGTGAATGACTCACGTACATCGGATCGTGCGAGCTTCCTCGGAACAGAGGGTTTCGGAGTCACTCGGCAAATGGAGTTGGTCGGCGAGAAAGTCTTTCGAGCTTACTGTCCTTAGGAATGGGGACGTCGAGTAGCCGCTCAAATTCGTCCCACTGCGCGTCAGTCGCGACGAACCACCTGCGATCGGCAAGGATTCGCTCCGCCTCTTGGCTTGCGATTTCCAAAACGAAGTCGGTTACTGTTCGATCAGTGACTTCTGCTGCGCGTCGGATCAGCTGTTCTTGTCTGTCCGTGGCGCGAACGTTTATTCTTTGGTTCTTAGATGGGCGCGTGGGAGTCTTGGCATTCATTGTTGCCTCCTGTGTACATCCATTGTGCGTACGAGGTTGTCGATTGTCAACTCCTGTTGCCCAACTTGAGGCAGCAGTCCCCAGGGATCACCCCGGCCGCTGATTTGAAGGCCCTGCAGAGCGAGTCAGCAGGCGCATTCCCCATGCGTCCACGTGATGGATGGTCGCGATATCGCCTGTCGGGACCCCACCCACACCACACTCGAATGTCCACACTGCGCCACCCGGCGAGGCCGCAGCTAAGAGCATCGCCTCCGCGGAAGAGACAAGAGAAGCTCTTGACATCCACAAAAACGTTTATGTAAGCTCTCACCCACATCAACAAAAACGTTTTTGGGAATGGGTTCAATGATGAGCAAGCGTGTGGGAATTCGAGAGGTCGCGGCCGCGGCCGGCGTCTCTGTGACGACCGTGTCGCACTCGCTCAGCGGCGGCGGACAGCTCAGCGACGCCACCCGGGAACGCGTGAAGTCGGTGGCCGAGGGCCTCAACTACGCACCCAACCGGCTTGCCAGCGGCCTCCGCAGCAAGCGCTCACAGATCATCGGCTTCGTCAGCGACGAGATCTCCACCACACCGTACGCCGGCAACGTGCTGCTCGGCGCGCAGGAGGCCGCCGCGGCCAACGACCAGGTGCTCATGGTCGTCAACTCCAACCGCAACTACAAGGTCGAAGACCTCGGCATCGAAGCGCTGCTGCAGCACCGGGTCGACGGCATCATCTACGCCCGCATGTACCACCAGGCGGTGGAGCTGCCGGGGGCACTGAGCGGCATCCCCACCGTGCTGCTCGACGCATCCAGCGACCGCACCGACCTGTCCTCGGTGGTGCCCGACGAGGAGGGCGCCGCCCACACGGCCATGGAGCACCTCATCGAGGCCGGGCACCGCCGCATCGGCTACCTGGGCAACGTCGACGACATCCCCGCCACCCGCGGACGCCTGGCCGGGTACCGCGCCGCCCTGACCGAACACGGCATTGCCTTCGACGAGTCCCTCGTCACCGTGAGCGAGTCGATGACCGCACCGGGCCGCGACGCCGCCAGCCGGATGCTCACCCAGCCCGACCGGCCCACCGCGCTGTTCTGCTTCAACGACCGCATCGCCATGGGCGCGTACCAGGCGGCACAGCTGGCCGGCCTGGCGATCCCAGACGACCTGAGCATCGTGAGCATCGACAACTTCGAGGTCCTGGCCGACGCGCTGCTGCCCGGACTGACCTCCATCGCGCTGCCCCACTACGAGATGGGCCGCTGGGCCATCGAACGGCTCGCGGCCGAGCTCGCCGGCGACGCCGAGTCGGCACCGCAGCAGATTCGCATGCACTGCCCACTGGTTCAGCGGCAGTCAGTCGGCCCGCCCCCGCGATAACGCGGCGACGAGCCGACCTCCTCTACTTCGCGACCGCTGGAACGGCCGCGACGATCGGCGCCTCCGCCGAAACACCCCCAACCCAACCGATAAGAAGGAATGAAGATGCGACACGCAAAGAAGCGCCTGATCGTAGCGAGTTTAGTCGCCACGAGTCTCGTTGCCACGATGGCCGGCTGCGCCAGCGGCGCCGCTGGCGGCGGCTCCGATGGCAACAACGGCGAACTGACCGTCTGGACCCACAACGGCGGCAACGTTGAAGAGCTCGCCGCCGTGCAGGCCATCGTCGACGGCTACAACGAGAGCCAGGACAAGACCACGGTGAAGCTGCAGGCGTTCCCGCAGGCCTCCTACAACGACTCGGTCATCGCGGCCGCGGCATCCGGCAAGCTGCCCTGCATCGTCGACATCGACGGCCCCAACGTGCCCAACTGGGCCTGGGCCAAGTACCTCACACCGCTGGACCTGAGCGTGGATCTGGACGAGAACCTGCCCAGCACCCTGGGCATCTGGAACGGCGAGACCTACTCGGTGGGCTACTACGACGTGGCGCTGGCGATGTTCGCCCGCAAGTCGGTGCTCGCCGAGAACGGCATCCGCCAGGCCACCATCGACCAGCCGTGGACCCAGGCCGAGTTCGGTGACGCTCTGGAGAAGCTCAAGGCCACCGGCACCTGGACCAACCCGCTCGACATCGGCACCGGCGATGTGGGCGAGTGGTACCCCTACGCGTTCTCCCCGCTGCTGCAGTCCTTCGGCGGCGACCTCATCGAACGTGACGAGTACCAGTCGGCCGAGGGCGTGCTCAACGGCCCCGAAGCCCTCGAGTGGGCCGAGTGGATCCAGTCCCTCGCCACCGACGGCTACATCGCTACCAAGAGCGGCGCCGACTCCGCCCTGGACTTCCAGAACAACGTCACCGCCATCCAGTACGGCGGCAGCTGGGCGGCCGCCAACAACGCCGCCGCTGTCGGCGACGACCTGGCCGTGATGCCCTCCGTCGACCTCGGCGAAGGCACCAAGATCGGCGGCGGCTCCTGGCAGTGGGGTGTGACCACCGGTTGCGCCGACACCGAGGCGGCCATGGACTACCTCTCCTACTCGCTCTCCCCCGAGAACATCGCCGCGGTCGCGGTGGCCACCGCCACCATCCCCGCCACGGATGCCGCCGCCGCCCTGGTGCCCGGCTTCGAGGAGGGCGGCAACCTCGCCATCTTCCGTGAGTTCTCCGCGAAGAGCGCGGTGCTCCGCCCCGAGACCCCGGCGTACCCGTTCATCGCGACGGAGTTCACCAAGGCCACCCAGGACATCATCAACGGCGGCGACCCGCAAGAGACCCTCGACGCGGCGGTCACGGCCATCGACGCCAACATCAAGTCCAACGGCGGTTACACGCAGAAGTAGTCGACCGCGGGGGCGCAGCCACGCTGCGCCCCCGCTCTCGCTCAGGGAGACTCTCATGACCAGCACGATCGAACGACCCCCGGCGGCCCCCGCCGCCGGCCGCCCGGCCCGGCCCAGCCGGCCTAAACGGGACCGCACCAGCAAGACCGAAAACCGCGCCGGACTGGCCATGCTCGCGCCCGCGGTGCTGCTGCTGGCCCTGTTCATCTTCGTCCCCGCGATCCTCGCGTTCGGGCTCGCCTTCACCAACGCCCGGCTCATCTCGCCCTACCCGGCCACCTTCGTGGGCCTCGACAACTTCGTCCGGCTGTTCGCGGATGCCGCGTTCTTCCGGGCGCTGATCAACGTCGGCTACTTCGCCCTGGTCGTCGTTCCGCTGCAGGCCGGCCTCGCCCTGGTGATGGCGATCCTGGTGAACAAGAAGGTGCGCGGCACCACGTTCTTCCGCACGGTGTACTTCCTGCCGGTGGTCACCTCGATGGTCGTCGTGTCGCTGCTCTGGCTGTTCATGTACCGCCAGGACGGCCTGATCAACGTGATCATCGACCGGGTCACGGTGGGACTGGTCACCGGGCCCGACTGGCTCAACGACACCACCACCTCGATGCCGGCGATCATCCTGATGTCGGTTTGGCAAGGCGTCGGCTTCCACATGATCATCTGGCTCTCCGGGCTGCAGACCATCCCCGCCGACCTCTACGAAGCGGCCGACCTCGACGGCGTCTCACCCTGGCAGCGATTCAGGTACATCACCTGGCCGGGCCTGTCCGCCACCCGCAGCCTGATCCTGGTGACCATCACCATCCAGGCGCTGAGCCTGTTCACCCAGATCAGCGTGATGACCCAGGGCGGCCCGCTCAACTCCACCACCACGGTGGTCTACGAAGCCGTCGAATCCGGCTTCGCCCAGCAGGAGACCGGCTACGCCTCGGCGATCTCCCTCGTGTTCTTCGTCATCGTGCTGCTGATCTCCGTCGTGCAGCGCTTCCTCAGCAGAGAGAAGGCCTGATCATGGCGATTCCCCACATCTCTACAGCGCCAGCGGCCATCGCAGACGTGGCGCCGGCATCCGCCCCGCACGTGGTGCTCGGCCAAAAGACGGCCCGCAAGAAGCGCGTGATCGGCCTCGGCGGTTGGATCCTCCGGATCGGGCTGGCCGTCTTGTTCCTCTTCCCGATCCTGTTCATGTTCGTCTCGTCGCTGAAGCCCGACCAGCAGATCTTCGGCGACCTCTCGTCGATCGCCGCGTTCCTGCCCATCGGCAACATCTCGATGGACAATTACGCCGCCGTCTTCGACCGGGTGCCCGCCGCCCGGTTCCTGGTCAACTCGATCGGCATCTCGGCGATCACCGTGGTCGCAGGCATCCTGGTGAACAGCCTGGCCGCATTCGCGCTGAGCCGGATGCGGGTACGCGGCAAGACCGTCATCCTCACCCTGATCATCGCCACCCTGATCGTGCCGTTCGAGACCCTCGCGCTGCCGCTGGTGTGGTGGGTGAACCAGCTGCCCTCGTTCGAGCTGACCGAGCTGGGCTTCATGTTCAGCAAGGGCTGGATCGACACCTACCAGGTGCAGATCATCCCGTTCGTGGCCAACGCCTTCTCGATCTACCTGTTCCACCAGTACTTCGAATCGATCCCCAAGGAACTCGACGAGGCCGCCCGCATGGACGGCGCCGGCTGGTTCCGCATCTACCGGCAGGTGGTGATGCCGCTCTCCGGCCCCGCAATCGCCACCGTCGCCATCCTCACCTTCCTGCCCGCCTGGAACTCCTACCTCTGGCCGCTGATGGTGGTGCAAACCGAGGAGCTGCGCCCGGTGATGGTGGGCGTGCAGTACTTCTTCCAGCTCAACGTCTCCTGGGGCGAGGTGATGGCGTACTCCACGCTGATCACGCTGCCCGTGGTGGCCCTGTTCATCGCTTTCCAACGCTCATTCGTCAACAGCATCGCGTCCAGCGGTGTGAAAGGTTAGGCCGGTTTTCATGTCGCTCCAACTGCCCGATAAGTGGATCTGGGACTCCTGGTACGTTCAGGTCGACGGTGTCACGCACGCCTACTATCTGCACGCCAGCAAGGCCCTGGGAGACCCCGAACGCCGGCACCGGCACCCCATCGTGGGCCACGCCGTCAGCACCGACCTCACCAACTGGACCGTCGTTGAGGACGCCCTGATCATCTCGGATGCTCCCGCGTTCGACGACGCCACCACCTGGACCGGCTCCGTGGTGCAGGCCGACGACGGCCTCTGGTGGATGTTCTACACCGGCACCTCCCGCACCGAAGACACCATGGTGCAGCGCGTCGGCGCGGCCACCTCCCCCGATCTGCTCACCTGGACCAAGGTGTCGACCGAGCCGCTCGTGGAGGCCGACCCGGCGTTCTACGAGACGCTCGACCTGTCGGTCTGGCACGACCAGGCCTGGCGCGACCCGTGGGTGTTCCGCTTCCCCGGCGAGAGCACCTGGCAGATGCTGATCACCGCCCGTGCCGCATCCGGCGACCCGCGGGTGCGCGGCGTGCTCGGCCACGCCACCAGCTCCGACCTGCTCCATTGGACGGTACAGCCGCCGCTCAGCCAGCCCGGCCAGGGCTTCGGCCAGCTCGAGGTGTTCCAGTTCGAGATCGTCGACGGGGTGCCGATCCTGCTGTTCTGCTGCGGTGTCTCCGAGCTCTCGCCCGAGCGCCAGGCGGCCGGCGAAGTGGGCGGCGTCTACAGCGTGGCTGTGGATGCGCGGCTGGAGCAGGTGGACTTCACCGGCTCGGTGCTGTTCGACCGCACCGACCTCTACGCCGCCCGACTGCTGCGGGATGCCGACGGCGGCTGGGCGCTGCTCGGCTTCATCAACATCGTCGACGGCGAGTTCGTCGGCACCCTCAGCGACCCGATCCCGGTCACGGCCGATCCGGTGCGGGGGCTTGTGCACCGGCCGGCGCTGGACTCGGCCGAGGCGCCGGCCTTCGCCGCCGCGGTGCTGTGAGCGGCGGTGCGGTAACCGGCACCTACCGGGCCGAGCGCCGAGTGCTGGTGGTCGGCGAGGCACTGATCGACCTGGTGCAACGGGCCGACGGCTCCCGGGACGAGGCGCCCGGCGGCAGCCCCGCCAACGTGGCGCTGACGCTGGGGCGGCTGGGCCGGCATCCGCAGCTGCTCACCAGCCTGGGCGAGGACGACCGCGGCCACGCGGTGCGGACCTGGCTCGAGGACTCGGGGGTACAGGTGTCTGCGGGGAGCGCGACAGGGGCGCACACCTCCACCGCGACGGCACTGCTCGATGACGCGGGGGCGGCCACCTACGAGTTCGACCTGGCCTGGGCCGTGGATGTGGCGCTGGCGGGCCCGGCCGATGTGCTGCACATCGGGTCGATCGCCACGGTGCTCGAGCCGGGCGCGTCCGACGTGGCGCACCTGGTGGAGGCCCGCCGCGCGACGGCGACCATCACGTTCGATCCGAACATCCGTCCGGCCCTGATCGACGATGCCGCGGCCGCCCGGTCGCGGGTGGAGCAGCTTGTGCGCCTCGCCGACGTCGTGAAGGTCAGCGACGAAGACCTGCTCTGGCTGCACCCCGACCGCGAACTCGCCGACGCTGCCGCCTCCTGGCTGGCCGCCGGGCCCGCCGTGGTGGTGGTCACCCAGGGCGGGCAGGGCGCGTTCGCGCTCACCGCTCAGGGACGGGTGTGGACGTCGGCGCCCCGGGTGACGGTGGTCGACACCGTCGGTGCTGGCGACACCTTCATGGGCGCTCTCATCGACGGGCTGATCGACGCGGACCTGATCGGGGCCGACCGTCGCCAGGCGCTCCGCGACGTGCCGCTGGGGGTGCTGGAGAGCATCATGCGGCGAAGCGCCGCGGCGGCCGCCGTCACGGTGTCCCGCCCCGGGGCCGACCCGCCCACCCGCGCCGAGCTCGCCGCGGTGTAGTTCGCCTTGGTGTAGATCACGGCGGCGAAAGCCCGAGCAGCGCGCTCACTGCACCTCGTATGGCCCATTGCGCCCGCTATAGGGGGCGCGGTGGGCCATACCTGGTGCAACGACGAGGAAGGAACCCGGCGCGGTAGGTCGGAAGGCCCTACGCCGGCGGCAGCAGGGGTGCGGGTCGAGAGGATGATTCGGGAAGGCGGCTCTCGCAGGAGAGCGGCCACGCCACATGTTCGGTGTGGCGTTCTCTACGCAGTACGAGGAGTTCCCATGTCCGCACGATCCTGGCTCACCGCTTCAGCTCTCACGGTGGCCGCCGCCACCCTTATCGGCTGCGCACAGGCCGCTCCGGCCGAGACTGCGCCAACCGAGAGGCCAGTGGCCGAGCCGGCCCACTGGTCGTACGACGGAGACAGTGGCCCGGAATCCTGGGCCGGCTTGGACGACGCTTTCCAGGCCTGCGAGGCCGGCACGGATCAGTCCCCGATCGACCTGCCGGCGGCCGTTCCGGCACCGAGCACCAGCATCGAGCTGAGCGCCGAAGAAGCGGAGGGGGACGTCTTCGACAGCGGCCATGCCGTGGAGATCGAGACCGACGGGCAGGGCGAGACGCTCACGTTCGCCGACGATGACTACAGCCTGCAGCAACTGCACGCGCATGTGCCGTCGGAGCACACCGTGGCGGGACAGCCCGCCGCGGCCGAGCTGCACCTGGTGCATGCGGATGCGGACGGAAACCTGCTGGTGCTCGGGGTCCTGGTGACCGAGGGGGCGGCATCCGACGCGTTGACGCCGTTCATCGAGGCGGCCAGCCACCTGGCCGACGACGAGGAGGTGACGCTGGATCTCGCCGCCGTGCTGCCGGCGTCGCTGGAGAACTACGAGTACTCGGGCAGCCTGACCACCCCGCCGTGCACCGAGGACGTGCAGTGGGTGGTGATGGGTACACCGATTTCGATGTCGGCGGAGCAGATCGGCACGCTCGCGGGCGCGCATAACCACAACGCCCGGCCGACCCAGCCGCTTGGGGACCGCACCGTGGTGGGCGGGGCCGGGAAGGTCGAGATCACGGGGTAGAGGCTGCGCGTTAGAGACTGTGGGTTGAAGGTGCGGGGCCGCAGGTCGCGGCACTGGCGGGTCGGGCACGACGTACGCTGGCCTGATGACGGATGTTGCACTGATCGGCCCGGTGGCCGCACCCGAGCTGCACGTCATGACCTTCAACATCCGCCGGCGGTTCGCCCATCTGTTGCCCGGCAATCCTGACCGCTGGGAGAGCCGCAAGCCGCTCGTGCGGCGCATCCTGGTCGCCGAGCAGCCCACGCTGCTCGGCGTGCAGGAGGCTCTGGCAGACCAGGTGGAATGGCTGGCCGGCGCCCTCGGGCCGCATTACCGCGGCGTCGGTCGGGGGCGAAACGCCGACGGAGGAGACGAACGCTGCACCATCTTCTACGATTCCCGTCGCCTCGAGCTCACGGACTGGACCCAAAGCGCGCTGTCCGACACGCCGGACGTGCCCGGCTCCCGGTCCTGGGGCAATCGGGTGCGCAGGGTGCTGGTGTCGGCCGAGTTCACCGATCTCGCCACCAATGGGCGGGTGCTCGCGTTCAACACCCACCTGGACCACCACTCCTGGCGCTCCCGGCTGCGCGCCGCCGACGCCCTGTTGGGGCTGGTGCGCGCGGCACAGAGTGCGGAGCCGGCCGCCGCGATCGTGGTGACCGGCGACTTCAACGCCGACGCGGACTCGGCGCTGCACCGGCGGCTGACCCTCGATGGCACCCTGCGCGACGCCTGGCTCGCGGCGGCCGATCGGCTCACCCCGCAGTGGGGCACCTTCGGCCACTACAAACGACCGACACCCGGCGGCAAGCGCATCGACTTCATCCTGGCCGGGCCCGCTGTGACCGTGCTGCGCACCGGCATCAACGCGGTGCGGTTCAACGGCCTGGCGGCCTCCGACCACGAGCCTGTGCAGGCGGTGTTGCGCGCCGGCACCTCGCCGGCTCAGCCGTGAGGGCATCGCCCGGAGTCGGCAGCCTGCCCCATACTTGGATATGGGCACCCGCCCGCCACGATCCACGGAGATGAGACCGGTGTCAGACCCCAGCCTTCGCCTGCCCAACACGCAGTTCTGCGCGGTGCTCAACCTCGGCGTTCTGCCCCTGGTGGCGCCCCCTCTGCCGACGCGATTCGCCCTGCCGGTGCTGGATGCGCAGTGGCTCGAGGACGGGGCCGCGATCTACATCGGCTTCGAGGAGGGCGAGCTGCACTTCGACGTGTCGGAACGGGGCATTGCGCACCACTTCCACAACGTCGACGGCGTCGACAGCGACATCAGCCCGTGGCCGGCTGCCGATACCGCGCAGCTGCTGGCCTGGGCCGGCCCGTTCGTGCGTCACGTCAGCGAGCTGCTCGAGGAACTGACCATGGATGCCGCCGAAGCTGCCGAGTGGAGCGCGCTGGGCCTCACCGTCTACGCCACCAGCCCGCCCGAACCGACACAGCTGGAGGTCGTCGACCTCGAACTCGAGGGCGAACAGATGATGCTGCCCTGGCTGGGCGCCGGCCACGTGGGCCACGACCACATCGACGGGCCCAACCACCCGATCGCGCTGCTCTGGAACGCGCAGCACGAGGAGCCCGACCTGCCCCTGGCCACCGCCTGGACCGACCCGGCCAGCGGCCAGCCGGCCGTCTCGGCCCGCCCCCGGGTGGACTGGGACGCTGTGGGCCTGCCCGAGGCAGAGGTGCTCGAGTGGCTGGAAGGGCTCTACCTCAACCACCACCTGCTCGCCGACCCCGAAGAACTCATCCTGCGCGCCGGCCTGGAGCGGATCGCCGGGATTCGCTAGCCCGGAACCGGGCCATGACGTATCGACAAGGAGCACGCATGACCAGCACACCCGCATCCACCGGCCGTACCGCCGGCAGGATCGCGCTCGGCGCGATCCTGGTCCTGGCCGGCACCAGCCACCTCACCTTTGCGCGGGACGACTTTCGGGCACAGGTGCCGGAGTTCGTGCCGCTCCCCGAGGACACCACGGTGCTGCTCTCGGGAGTGGCCGAGATCTCGCTCGGCAGCGCGCTGCTGTTCGCCCCGGCCGGCCTGCGCGGCAAGGTCGGGCTGCTGGCCGCCGCCTTCTTCACCGCGATCTTCCCCGGCAACATCGCCCAGGCCGTGCATCACAAGGATGCCTTCGGGCTGGACACCGACGCCAAGCGGATCGGTCGCCTCTTCGGACAGCCGCTGCTGATCGCCTGGGCACTCTGGTCGACGGCCGCGTTGGTGCGCCGCGCAAAATAGTTGCGGCAGCGAGGCGGCTAGGGCGTGTCCGTGCCCTGGCGGGTGCGGCTCCAGGTGACCAGCGGATGCAGCAGCGAGATCAGCTGCCGGCCGGACGTCGTCAGGCTGTAGCTGATCGACACCGGCGTCGTGGGCTGCACGTCACGCTCGATCAGGCCCTCCTGCTCGAGCTCCTTGAGCCGGGCGGCGAGCACCCGGTCTGAGATGCCTTCGACGAGGGCACGGTACTCGGAGAAGCGGCGAGCGCCCCGGGCGCCGGCCATCAGTATCGCGGCGCTCCACTTGCGGCCCGCCAACTCCACCGAGATCTGGAACCGACGGCACTCTTCCTCGTCGAGGGCGAAGGTCGATTCGCTGACGTCTTGTTTCACTGGCTGCGCTTCCTTACTGACCGACTCACTAACTATTGATTAGCAGCTTACCTCCGGATGGCGAATGGTGACGGAGTTTGGCATCGTGGGATGTCGGCGCGAATTCGGGCGCCGCGAACACCCGCAGAAAGGCCCTCAATGGTTACCACGATCGGCATCCTCGGGGCGGGCCGCGTCGGCTCCGCCATCGCCCGCACCGCGCTCAAGGCCGGTTACGCGGTCACCATCGCCGGATCCGGGGCCGCGGCCGACATCCAGCTCATCGTTGACATCGTCATCCCCGGTGCCTCAGCGATGTCGGCGGCGGAGGTGGCCGCATCCGCCGACCTCGTGGTGCTCGCCGTGCCGATGCACAAGTTCCGCTCGGTCGACCCGGCGACCTTGGCCGGCGCCATCGTGATCGACACCATGAACTATTGGCAGCCCATCGACGGCGAACTCCCCGAGGTCGCCACCGACCCCCGCGGCAGCAGCGAGGTCGTCGCCGACCACTTCGCCACGGCCCGGCTGGTGAAGACCCTCAACCACATCGGCTACCACGACCTGGAGACCGACGCCCGGCCGGCCGGGCATCCCGACCGGCACGCCCTGGCCATCGCGGGCGAACCGCAGGCCGCATCCGTCGTGGCCGAGGTCATCGAGCGGTTCGGCTTCGACGCCGTCTACGCCGGCCCGCTCGCGGCCGGGGCGGCGTTCGAGCCGGGCTCGACAGTGTTCGGCGGCCGGCACACCGCGACCGAACTGATGGCCGAGCTGGAGTTCGCCGCCGCCGAAGCGGACGCCGCCGCCTAACTGTTCCCCGTGCGGACATCTGCATCCGGCACACCGGGCGCAGATGTCCGTTTCGGGCACAGTTCCGCAGGCCCCCCCCCGCTCCGCCAGACCCCGCACCACCAGACACCCCGTTCCACCAGACAACCCCGTTCCACCAGACATCGGACAGACCCATGCAAATCGGCGCATACAGCTTCGGCGACACCCCACTGAACCCCGACGGCAGCTTCCGCAACACCGCGGAGGGCATCCGCACCCTCTTCGACGCCATCGTCCTGGCCGACCGGGTGGGGCTGGACTACTTCGGCATCGGCGAACACCACACCGTGAGCATGCCCGCATCCTCCCCCGGTGCTCTCATCGCCGCCGCTGCCGCCGCGACCGACCGGATCATCCTCGGCAGCGCGGCGAGCATCATCAGCACGGATGACCCGGTGCGGGTGTTCCAGCAGCTCGCCACCGCCGACGCCGTCTCCGGCGGCGGCCGGGTGGAGATCACCGCGGGGCGAGGATCCTCCGTCGAGACCTTCCCGCTGTTCGGACACGACCTGGCCGACTACGACAGGCTCTACGCCGAGAAGCTCGACCTGCTGATGACCATCAACAACAGCCCCACCGAGACGGTGAGCTGGTCGGGCAGCGTACGCCCGGCGATCGACGCCCTGGCCGTGGTGCCCCGCCCGGTGAACGGCCGGCTGCCGATCTGGCTGGCCACCGGAGGCAACGCGGCGTCATCAGCCCGGGCCGGACGGCTGGGCCTGCCCGTCTCCTACGGCATCATCGGCGGCGAACCGCACCGGTTCGCACCGCTGACGGAGCTCTACCGCCGATCGGCCGCGCAGGCCGGGCACACCGAGAACGTGAAGGTTTCGGTGGCCACGTTCGGTCTGGTCGCCCCCTCGAAGGCGGAAGCCCTGGAGCGGTTCTACCCTGGTTGGCACAGCCTCAACGTGGAGATGGGCCGACTGCGCGGTTGGGGCGCCCCCGACCGCCGACAGTTCGACACCCAGGTCGCGGCGCCCGGCGCCTACTACGTGGGCGATCCCGATGACGTCGCCGAGCGCATCGTGCACCTGCACGGCTACCTGGGCCACATGCGGCACTTCGTGCAGGGCGACTTCGGCGGTCTGCCGCCGGAGCACCTACACGAGTCGCTCACCCTGCTGGCCACCGAGGTGAAGCCCCGCGTGGCCCGGCTGCTGGCCGCCAAATAGCAGCCAAATGGCCGCGAGATAACCACCGGACAGCCACCTCTTCTGGCGCACTTTCCCCACCGCGCGGGTACCGTGGGCCCCATGACGGATGCGGCGCTGATCGGTGCGGTGAGTGCGCCCGACCTGCACGTGATGACCTACAACATCCGTCGCCGGGTGCCCACCCTGCGGCGAGGCAGCGCCGACCGGTGGGACACCCGCAAGCTGTTGTTGAAGCGCCTGCTTGTCGCCGAGCAGCCGACACTGCTCGGCGCGCAGGAGGCGCTGGTGGACCAGGTGCATTTCGTGGCCACCGCCCTCGGCCCGCACTACCGCTGGGTGGGCCGCGGTCGGCACGCCACCGGGCGCGACGAGCACAACCCGATCTTCTACGACAGCCGACGCCTGCAGCTCACCGCCTGGCGGCAACGGGCGCTGTCGGCCACGCCGCACGTGCACGGGTCGCGCTCCTGGGGCAATCTCACCAGCAGGGTGGTGGTGTCCGCCGATTTCACCGACCTCGCCACCGGCGCCCGACTGCTGGCCTTCAACACCCACTTCGACCACCTATCCTGGCGGTCCCGGCTCACCTCGGCGGGGTTCATCATCACCCTGGTGAATTCCGCCCACGCCGCGGAACCCGACGCCGTAATCGTGGTCACCGGCGACCTCAACGCCACCGTGGATTCCGCCGTCTACCGCCGGCTGACCGGCGAGGGTGCGCTCCGGGATTCCTGGCTGGCGGCCGCCGAACGGTTGACCCCGCAGTGGGGCACCTTCTCGGGCTATCGGCGCCTGCGCCGGGGCGGGGCGTGCATCGACTTCGTCCTGGTGGGGCCGGGCGTCGAGGTGGCGAGCACGGGCATCAACGCGGCACGGTTCGACGGTCGGTCCGGCTCCGACCACGAGCCCGTGCAGGCAGTTCTGCGCCCGGCAGGCTCTACTGCCGGCGGCCGATCCGGCTAGTGTGCTGGCCATGATCCACACATTGCTGCGGCGACCGTCCGGCCTCGCGGAGGCGACCGCCGACGCGCTGCGGGCGTTGGCACTGGTCGGCATCGTGGTCGCCGGCGTCGGCTGGGGCCCGCTGTCCGGGATCAGCCTGGCGCTCGTGGCCGGCGGGATGCTGCTCCCCCGGCTGCTGGGGCTGCGACCGAGCGTCGACATCGCGTTCGGCGTGGTGGTGCTCGTGGCGGTCTGGAGCAGCGTGCTGGGGATCTACCTCACCACCCGTTGGTGGGACCTGCCAGTGCACTTCCTCACCAACGGACTCTGCGCCGCGCTGCTCTACATCGTGCTCGTGCAGTTCAGGGTGTTGGCCGACGCCGACACCCTGCCCCGGCCGATGCTCTCGGCAGCCGTGGTGACGACGACGCTGGGGCTGGCGCTGGGCGTGCTCTGGGAGGTCTTCGAGTGGTTCGGGCACACCTACCTCGATCCGGAGATCTTCGTCGGCTACAACGACTCGATAGGCGACCTGGTCTGGGGAGGCGCCGGCGCGCTGCTCGCGGGCTGCGGCATGGGCTACCTCACCGACTCGCCCACGAGCCTCGCGGAACCCACGGCCGACGCCGACCCGGCACCCTTGTAGGCCCGGCACCCGTTTATGTCGCGCTACCGCGCAACGGCATCCGCGAACCAGGTGGTGATGGTCGTCGGATGCGTGATGGCGGTGCCGACGACGACCGCGAACGCGCCGGCATCGATGCAGGCCGACGCCTGGGCCGGCGTGTGCACGCGGCCCTCGGCGATCACGGGGATCGGCAGCGTCGACGCGAGCTCGCGCAGCACCTCGAGGTCGGGTCCGACAAGCTTCGGCCGCTCCCCCGTGTAGCCGCACAGGGTGGTGCCCACACAGTCGGCGCCGGCCTCGTGAGCGGCGATACCGTCGGCGACAGAGCCGACATCCGCCATCACCAGGGCGCTGGTCTGCTCGTGGATGCGGTCGATGGTCTCCGCCAGGGTCAGGCCGTCTGGCCGGGCCCGGCGGGTGCCGTCGATCGCGACGATCTGTGCGCCCGCGGCGATCACGGCCAGGGCGTGCTCGAGGGTCGGCGTGATGAACACGTCATCGGCGCCGTCCTTCCACAGGCCGATCTGCGGCAGGGCCACCCGCTCGTGGATCGAGCGGATGTCGGCGAGGCCCTGGGCCCGGATGCCCACGGCGCCGCCGCGCACGGCGGCCTCGGCGATCTGGGTCATGGTCTCGGGGTGCCGCATGGGCTCAGCCGGGTAGGCCTGGCACGACACGATGAGGCCGCCTTCGAGCGCGGCGAGGTAGGGATGCGTCATTCCGGGTGTCCGTTCAGAAAGAGTTCAAAGAGATTGTGGTGTCAGAAGTGTGGAGCTGGTGATCAGGGACGCCGCGCCGACGATGGCCGAGTCCGCGCCCAGGGAGGTCGGCACGATCCGGCAGCCGGCCAGCAGGCCCATCGCTTCGGCGCGGGCCTGGCTCTCTACGGTGTTCCACCAGCGGGGGCCGGCGGCAGCGAGACCGCCGCCCACGATGACGAGATCGGGGTCCAGACTGTTGATCAGGCCGCCGATCGAGCGGCCCAGCGCGGTGGCGGCGACGTCGATGACCTCCGCCGCCACCCAATCGCCGGCGTCGGCCTTGGCGAAGATCTGCTGGGTATCCCTGGGCGCGCTTCCGCCGCGGCGCAGATAGGCCTGCAGAATCGCGGGCCCCGAGGCGATGACCTCGAGGTGGCCGACCCCGCCGCAGGTGCAGGCCAGTCCCGCGGCTTCCGCGGCGGGGACGTGCCCGTAGTGGCCGGCGGCCCCGTGGCGACCGGCCTGCAGCACGCCGTCGATCACCAGAGCCCCGCCGATCCCGGTTCCGGCGGCGATGACGAGCACAGTGCCCTCGCCCCGGCCGGCGCCGTGCACGGCCTCGCCGATGGCATGCGCGTGCACATCGTTGACGGTGGCGACCGGCACAGCCAGCCGGCGCTCGATCTCGGCGCCGAGCCGGGTTCCGGTCCAGCCGGGCAGGGAGTTCGTGGCGAACTGCACGGTGCGGCTCACGGGGTCGATAACGCCGGCCGCGCCGATCCCGCACCCGGCGATGGCGGCGCCGGGTGCGGATGCGGTGAGGCTGGTGGCGAGGTCGACGATGGTCTGGAGGATAGCTTCCGGGCCCTCGGCGGTTGGCGTCGGCGCCGACATCCGCCGGGTGACGACGCCGCCGGGGGCGACGAGTCCCGCCGCGATTTTGGTGCCGCCGAGGTCGACGCCGAGTGTGAAGGTCATCGCACCAAAAGGCCCGCGCGGTCGACGATCGCCTGGATGCGCTCGACGGTCTCGCCGGCGAGGGCGGGAACCGGCGGCGACATCCGGTTTGTCGAAATGATGTCCAGGTGCGCCAGGGCGGTCTTGAACGCGCCGAGGCCCGCGGCTTCGCCGCTGACGCCGGAGGCCTGGAAGACGATCTCGAACAGTTCGGACAGTTCGTCCTGGATGCGGCGCACGGCCTCCCAGTCGCCGGCCTTCGACGCGGCGAACAGGTCGACGTAGCGCTTCGGGTCGACGTTGCCGAGGCCGGGAACCACGCCGTCGGCACCGAGCAGCAGAGCGCCGTCGACGACGACCTCGTGGCCGGTGAAGACGACCAGGGGGCTGCCGGCGGCCCGGTTGGCCATCACCAGGCGGCGGAATCCGACGTCGTCGCCGCTGGAGTCCTTGACGCCGGCGATGATGCCTTCGGTGCCCAGACGGATGAGCATGTCGAGGCTGAGCTTGTTGTGCACCCGCACCGGCACGTCGTAGGCGAAGACCGGCAGCGTGGTCGCGGCGGCGAGCAGTCGGAAGTGCGTCTCGATCTCGGCCTGGTTCGGCAGGGTGTAGAACGGGGCGGTGGCCACGATGGCGTCGACGCCGGCGGCCTCGGCCAGGCGGATCTGTGCCACGACGCGGGCCGGGGTCATGTCGTTGACGCCGGTCATGATCTTGACCCGGCCGGCGGAGATGCGCACGGCTTCGGTCAGGACCACGGTGCGGTCCGCGTCGGAGAGGAAGGCGACCTCACCAGAGGAACCCAGGACGAACAGGCCGTCGACGCCGGCGTCGATGAGGTGGTTGACCAGACGCTCGAAGGACTCGAGGTCGACGGCTCCGTCTGCAGCGAGAGGGGTGACGAGAGGGGGAACGACTCCGCCGAAGGTGGGTGCTGACATAGTTGTTGCTCCTGATTTCTTTAGTTATGGATGAGAAGGCTGGGAGCCGCACCGAGGAGGGTGCGGGTGTACGGATCGCTCGGAGTGGTGAAGACCTGCTCTGCGGGTCCCTCCTCCACGACGCGTCCGGTTTTCATGACGACGATCCGGTCGGACACGTAGCGCACGGTCTGGATGTCGTGCGAGATGAACGCCATGCCGAGGTTGAGGCCCACCTTCAGGTCGCTCAACAGGTTGAGGATCTGGGCGCGCACCGACACATCCAGGGCGCTGGTCGGTTCGTCGGCGATGATGATGTCAGGTTCGAGCGCGAGCGCCCTGGCAATGGCCACACGCTGGCGCTGGCCGCCGGAGACCTGACCGGGGAACACATCGCTGGTGGAGGCGGGCAGCCCGACGAGGTCGAGCAGTTCCCGCACCCGCGCTTCCCGCTGCGCCAGGGTGCCGATTCCGTGCACCCGGAGCGGGTCCATCAGCACGTCGTGCACGCTCATGCGGGCATTCAGGGCGGTGGACGGGTCCTGGAAGATGATGGACACCGCTTTGCCGTAGGCCCTGGCGGTGGTCCGGTCGCGCTTGACGATGTTGCGTCCCTTGAACGACACCGTGCCGCTGGTCGGCTCCTGCAGCCCGACCATCACCCGGGCGAGGGTGGACTTGCCGCAGCCGGACTCCCCCACGATGCCGATGGTCTCGCCGCGGTTCAGGGTGAGGCTCACCGAGTTGACGGCGTGCACCTTGTCCCGGCGGAACAGCGTTCCGGTGCGGGCGGTGTGGATGACGTGGATGTCGTCGAGTCGCAGAATCTCGTTGCCGGTGCTCATCGCGTGGTCTCCAGTTCGTCATCCGGTGCCAGCAGGGCATCGTTGTGGGTGGACACAAGGTGCAGGGTGCCGGTGATCGGCCGCAGCTCCGGGCGGGTGGCCCGTACCGCGTCGCCGCTCCTCGACCGTGGCGCGAACCTGTCGCCGGTGGCGAAGTCACGCGGCGAGGGCACCGTGCCGGGTATCTGGTGCAGGCGGGTGGCGCCGTCTTCGATGGACAGCACCGAACCGAGCAGGCCCCTCGTGTACTCGTGGCGGGGGCTCATCAGCAACGCCGTGGTCGGAGCGGACTCCACCACCTGGCCGGCGTACATGACGGTGATGCGGTGTGCCAGCTCCGCGACCAGCGCGAGGTCGTGGCTGACGAACACCATCGCGAAGCCGAGCTTCTCGCGCAGGTCGTTGAGCAGGTCGATGACCTGGGCCTGCACCGTCACGTCCAGCGCAGTGGTGGGCTCATCGGCCACGATCAGCTTGGGGTCCCGGGTCAGCGCCATGGCGATCAGCACCCGTTGGCGCTGTCCGCCGCTCAGCTCGTGCGGGTAGCTCTTCAGCGTGCGCACGGGGTCCAGGCCCACGAGTTCGAGCAGCTCCTTGGCGCTTCGGGTGCCGCCGCGCTTGATCAGTTGGCCGAGCTGGGTGCTGACGAGCATCGACGGGTTGAGCGAGCTCAACGCATCCTGGTAGACCATCGCCATCTCGTGCCCGAGGAGCGCCTGGCGCTCCTTGCGCGGCATGGTCAACAGGTCGCGACCCTCGAAGAGGATCTGCCCGGTGATCTCGGCGGTGTCCGGCAGCAGCCCCATGATGGCGAGGCTGGTGATGCTCTTGCCGCAGCCGGACTCGCCGACCAGGGCCATGGTCTCGCTGGGGCGAACCGAGAAGCTCACGTTGTCGACGATGGCGATGTCACCGTGCCGGTTCGGGAAGCGGATGCTCAGGTTCTTCACCTCGAGCAGCGGGGCCGCATCACCGGTGTACACCAGTCGGTCGGTGCGGGTCGATTCGATCAGCCGCAGCTGGGCGAGGTGCATCTCGAGGGGCACGGATGCTGCGGCCACTTCCACCACGGACACTGTCGTAGTGGTGGCGCTGTCGGCCGCGGACACGGCGGCAACGGCCTTGGCGTTCTTCGCGGCCGGCTTCACCAGGGCGTCGGTGAGGCCCTCGGCGAGGATGTTCAGCGACAACACCGTTATCAGGATGAGCATGCCGGGGAAGAAGGTGGCCCACCAACCGCCGCTGAGCAGCAGGTTCCGGCCGGAGGAGATCACGTTGCCCCAGGAAGGGGCGGGGTCCTGCACGCCGGCGCCGATGAACGAGAGGCTCGCTTCGAAGACGATCGCGTCGGCCACCAGCACGGTGACGAAAACCATGATCGGGGCCGCGCAGTTGCGGGCCACGTGCCAGAACAGGATGTGCGGCAGTTGGGCACCCATTACCCGCTCGGCGGAGACGTAGTCCTCGCCGAACTGGGCCATCACGTTGGCGCGTACGATCCGGGCGATCTGCGGAACGTAGAGGAACGCGATCGTGCAGATCAGGATCGGCAGCTCCTTGCCGAAGACGGCAACGAAGACGATAGCCAGGGCGATGCCGGGGAACGACATGATGATGTCGAGGATGCGCATGATGGTCTCGCTGAGCCAACGGGACGCGGTGGCGGCGATCGACCCGATGATCGCACCGGCGATGAGAGCCAGCGACGTGGCCCCCAGGCCGATGGCCAGGGAGAACCTGGCGCCGTAGAGCAGCCTGGAGAAGATGTCGCGGCCGTTGCGGTCGGTGCCGAAGAGGTGCTCGAACGACGGCGGCAGCGCCGGGATGCCCGACTTGAGCGGGTCGAACGGGGCGATGACCGGCGCGAGGACCGCGAGCAGCACCACGAGACCGAAGAAGGCGAGGGCGACCTTGGAGCCGAGCGGCATTGCGCCGAAGCGCTGGGCCGGCACGCTCAGTCGTGCGTTGAGTGATCGACGCATCGTTACACCGTCCGAATCCGTGGGTTGATGAGCAGGTACAGCATGTCAACGACGATGTTGACGACCACGAAGGCCAGCGCCACGGTGAGGGTGACGCCCTGCACCAGGTTGATGTCGTTGTTGGTCACACCGTTGAGGATGAGTTTGCCCATGCCGGGCAGGTCGAAGATGACCTCGATGATGACGGCCCCTCCGATGAGGTAACCGACCCGAAGGCCGAGCACCGTCACGGGGGTGATGAGGGCGTTCCGCAGCACGTTCCGGCTCACCACGACGCTGCGCGGCAGGCCGCTGCCGATGGCGGTACGCACGTAGTCCCGGTCGAGCTCCTCGACCATCGAGGTGCGCACCACCCGGGTGAGGGAGGCGGCGACGGGGATGCCGAGCGAGATCGCCGGCAGGATCATGGTGCCCAGCCAGCCGGTGAACGAGTCGTTGATGTTGACGTACCCGCCGGTGGGCAGCCAGCCCAGGCCCAGGGCGAAGTTCTGGATGAGCAGGATGGCGAGCCAGAAGGACGGCACCGCGATGCCGGCGATGGACACCACCCTGATGAGCTGGTCGGGCCAGCGGTCGCGGTACAGCGCCGCGGTCACGCCGAGCGTGAGCGAGAGCACCACCGCGATCAGCAGGCCCATGATGGTCAGCTGCACGGTGAGGGGGAAGGCCGACCCGATCAGGGTGGTCACCTTGCTCGCCGGTGGAACGGTGACGCCGAGGTTGCCTTGCACCAGGTTGGCCAGGAAGGTGAGGTAGCGCACGATCAGAGGGTCATTGAGACCCGCGTCTTCGCGATAGGCCTCTCTGGCGGTCTCCGACGAGCTCTCCCCGAGAGCGTTGATGGCCGGATCTCCCGGCGCGAGTTGCATAACGAAAAAGACGAGGGCGGTGATGCCCAGGATCATAATCGGGAGCACGGCGATTCGTCGGGCCATGAGCCTGAGCAACGCGGTCACAATTGTCTCCTCTAGAAAGAAAATGGGGTGGGGGCCGGCCACCGGCCGGCCCCCGGGTGGATTACTCTGCGGTGCGCGCGACGTCCAGGAAGGACAGGCCCGTGAAGGCCACGGGCTTGAAGCCGGTGATTGCGTCTTCGTTCCAGGCCGTCGGCAGCTTGCGGTGCACGAGCGGGTAGACCGGGCACTCGTCGGCGATGAGGTCGAAGGCCTTGCCCCACAGCTTCTTCTGCTCGGCGGCATCCGATGTCGCCATGGCGTCGTCGAGGTAGCCGGTCAGCGTGGCGAACTCCGCGGAGTCGGCCCAGCGGTACCGCTTGGTGGGCCAGACCGTCGCGGCGCCGTACCACCAGCGCAGCAGCAGGTCGGCGTCGTTACCGAACACCGACGGGTCGCCGGGGGCGACCATCACCATGTAGTTGCCCTCGTCGACGGTCTTGTACTGGGCACCGGACTGGTTGGAGTCGATGGTGGTGGCGATGCCGGCGGCGTCGAGGTCCTCCTTGATCAGCGGCAGCACATCCTTCACCCAGCTGGTGTCGGTGGCCAGCAGCGTGATGGACAGCCCGTCGACCCCAGCGGCCTTGAGCATCTTCTTGGCCTTGGCCAGGTCGTACGTGTAGACCGTCTTGGCCTTCTGGTACGACGGGTGCTCCTTCTGCAGGTAGCTGGTGGCCGCGGTGGCCTGGCCCAGCATGCCCGTGTTGATGAGCTTCTCGTAGTCGATGGCGTAGCGGAACGCCTGGCGAACGCGCTTGTCGTCGAACGGGGCGACCGAGGTGTTGAACATCATGAACAGCTGGCCGAACGACTGCACCGACTCCACGGTGGCGTCCTTCAGCGAGGCGACGTCGATGTACGGCACATCCTCGATGGCCTGCACCCGACCGGACTGCACGGCGGTGACGCGGGCAGCGGCATCCGAGAGCAGGTTCCAGGTCATCGCGGCGGCCAGGGCCGGGCGGGCGCCCGTGTAGGCGTCGAAGCGCTCGAACATGATCTTGTCGTCCTTGACGGCCGACAGCATCTTGTACGGACCGGTTCCGGTCGGCAGGGAGTCGAAGGCGACCTTGTCTGCCTCCACCAGTGCCTTGGGAACGATCTTGACCACCGAGAGGCGCTCCAGCGCGAGGGCGGTCTCCTGCTTGAGCGTGATCTTGACAGTGCTGGCGTCGACCTTGGCGATCGAGTCGACGAACGGCAGGAAGGTGAGGTAGAGCGACGCGTTCGCCGGGTCGAGCACACGCTGGAACGAGAAGACGACATCGTCTGCTGTTACCGGACTGCCATCGTGGAAGACAGCGCCGTCACGGAGCTTTGCGGTGACGGTCTTGCCGCTCACCGCGGGCAAGTCGGCGGCGAGCGCCGCGTACACCTCGCGGGTGACTGGGTCGAGTTCGACCAGGCCCTCGAGCACGTGCCAGTTGGCGGCGACCGTGACGGCGCCGGTGGTGGTCATCGGGTCGAAACCGGTGGAGAGGGCGTAGGAGATGCCCGCCTCGATGGTTCCGTTCTTGTCAATGCCGGGGCCCTCGGAGCTGGTCGGTGCCACGGTGTTGGTAGACGCGGGGCCGCTGCAGGCGGCGAGTGTCGCCACCAAACCCATGGCGCCTGCGGCCTGGAGGAAGACCCTACGGCTAGTCTTCCCCTGAAGTGATTCTTGGAGCATCAGATTGCCTCTCGTTTTTTTGTGTTCGGAAAGCTAAATCAGACGTCAGACGTCCTACGTGATAAACTGAAGTTATACACACTCGAGTGAAAGGTCAAGCATCGGATGCCAAATCATGACAAGTCGAAATCAGGAGTTTTCGCATCCGAAACGTCGCGGAAACGCAGTTCCGTGACCGACCAGATCAAGGACTTTATCTTGACCAAGGGGCTCAAATCGGGCGACCTGATGCCCACCGAAACCGAAATTTGCGCTGAACTGGGAGTTAGCCGGTCGAGTGTTCGCGAGGCGATTCGGACCCTTGCTGCGCTGGACATCGTGGAAGTCAAACACGGCTACGGCACCTATGTCGGCCAGTTGTCGCTGGCCCCCCTGGTGGAGGGGCTCGTGTTCCGGGGCGTGCTCCGGCCGCAGGACGACTTCGCGGCGCTCCGCGAGGTGATCGAGGTGCGCGAGGCGCTCGACACCGTCATGGCGCAGCAGATCATCGATGCGCTGCACGGCGGCACCGACGAGATCCTCGAGGGCCTGGTGGCCACCATGGTCGCCAAGAGCGCGACCGGCGAGTCCTTCGCCGAGGAAGACCTGGCCTTCCACACCCGGCTCTTGGCGTACCTGGACAACACCCTGGTCGGCCAGCTGGTCACGGCGTTCTGGGAGATCAACACCGTGCTGTACCCGAAGCTCGGCATCGCCCCGGCCACCGATATCGACGACACGGCGCGTGCGCACGGCGCGATGCTGGATGCGGCCAAGGCCGGCGACCTCGACGCGTATCGTGAAGCGGTCATCGCGCACTACCAACCGCTGCGTCGCTCCCTCGAGAAGGCGGCGCTGCAGACCGTCGCCGGCTAGCTGCCCCCTAGCCGCCGGAGAGGCTCCGGCGGGCGATGTCGAGCACCAGCTGCTCGTCGTCGACCCCGCCGCCCTCGTGGCCGTTGAACGGCCACACCGTGATCTCCTTGAGGCCCTCGTAGGCGTTGTAGGCACCGAACACCGTCGACGGCGGGCAGATCGGATCCATCAGCGCCGCGGACAGCCAGACCGGCGCGGTGGCGCGGGTGATGAAGTTGACCCCGTCGAAGTACGACAGGGTGTGCAGCACGGCGTCGGCCTTATCCCGATACCAGGACAGGTAGTTGGCGATCTCCTTGTACGGGTCGGAGTCGGTGATCATGATCGCCCGCGGGAAGTCGCACAGGAACGGCACCCGCGCGGCCACGGCCCGCAGGCCGGGAACGAGGCCGGCGACGGCCAGGGCCAGCCCGCCGCCCTGGCTGATGCCGGTGACCATTACCCGGTCCGGATCCGTGGTCGGCAGCTCGGTCACGGTGTCGACCAGGCGCACGGCGTCCACGATCAGGCGTCGGTAATAATAGGTCTCCCGCGAGTCGATGCCCCGGGTGACGAACCCGGGAACCTGGGGCCCAGATCCCGCACTGTCCGGGGTGCTCCCCCGCGAGCCGCTCCAGGCCTGTCCTCGGGTGTCCAGCTCCAGGTGCGCGTAGCCGGCGGAGGCCCAGAGCAGGTTCTCGATGGCATCGCCGCGGCCCCGGCCGTAGCCGTGGAACTGCACGATCGTGGGCAGGGCATCCGTCGTGCCTGCGGGTACCCGCAGCCAGGCCTTGATCCGTTCTCCCTCGAAGCCCGAGAAGGTGAGGTCGAAGACGTCGAGGGTGACCAGGCCGGCGTCGATCTTCTGCACCTCGAGGACCAACGGATGCCGGCGGGAGGAGTGCAGGGTCTCGGCCCAGAACTCGTCGAAATCGTCTGGGTTCACCTGCGCGCTTCGGTAGTCGTGCAGCTCGGCTTCGGGCAGGTCCAACAGCATGCGGGCGCTCTCAGCGGACCGTGTTGCGCAGGGTGCCGATTTCGGGGATGGTGATCGCCACCTCGTCGCCCGGGTTGAGCTCGGCCGCGGTGTTCGGCGACCCTGTCATCACCACGTCGCCGGGCTCGAGGGTCATCCACCGGGTGACGTAGACGAGGGTGTCGACCACCCGGGAGGGCAGGTTGAAGGTGCCGGAGCTGGCCACGACCTGGCCGTTGACCTCCACGATGATCTCGAGGTTCTCGGGGTCGGCGATCTCGGTCTCGATCCAGGCGCCGAGCGGGGTGTAGTTGGTACCGGCCTTGCTCTCGAAGTTCTTATTGTCCACGGCGTTGCGCTCGGCACTGGTCACGTCGTTCACGATCGTGTAGCCCAGCACGTGCTCGAGAGCGTTCTCCACCGTCAGCCGGCTGGCCGTGCGGCCGATGACGACCGCGAGCTCGCCCTCGGCCACAACGGTGCCCGCATCCGCCGCCAGCACGATCTGGTCTCCGTCGTTGGCGACGGTGCGCACCGACTTGAGCCAGGCCTGCACGGGCAGGGTCGCCTGCGGATCGGCGTTGTGGCCGATGCCTAGGACGAGGCCGGGGGTGCTGGTGCGGGCGATCTTCACGGGGTGGAGCCTTTCATCAGGGGTGTGGCGGGCGTGGCTGGGGTGGCGGGGTCGTGCGGGGACTCGTCCAGCAGGGCATCGCGGATGATCCGGCGCGGGTCGTACTGGCGGGGGTTGAGCTTCTTCCAGTCGATGTCGTCGAATTCCGGGCCCATCTCGTCCTTGAGACGGTCCTTGGCGCCGTCGGCCATTTCCTTGGCCTTGCGCACGAACCGGCCGAGCATCGCGGCGTAATGCGGGATGCGTTCGGGGCCGAGCAGGAACGCGGCGATGATCGCGATGATGATGAGCTTGTCGAACGTCAATCCGAACATGGCGGGAACTCCTTCGCTGCTGTCGACCGGCCGGTCATCGAAGGCCGGCCAGTTCTTGGTCGATCCGGTCGGCGGTCTTTCGGGCCTGCCGGTCGTGGATCCAGGCGATGAAACCGGCCACAAAGTACAGCAGGATCATCGGCACGGCGAGCATGAACATCGACATCACGTCGGCGGCGGGGGTGGCGACGGCGGTGAAGATGATCACGACGACGATGGCGATCCGCCACGAGCCGAGGATCGACTTGGCGCTCAGCACACTGGCGAAGTTGAGCAGCACCAGGAACACCGGCAGCACGAAGGCGATGCCGATCGCAACCACGAGCTTGAGCACGAAGTCGTAGTAGCCCTTGGCGCTGATGATCGCCGCCGAGTCCTCCGGAGCGAACGAGGTCAGCAGCGCCACCATGTTGGGCAGCACGAACCAGCCCGCCGAGCAGCCGGCCAGGAACAGCGGCACCGCGGAGGCGACGAAGGCGATCGCGAACTGCTTCTCCCGGCGCGCCAGGCCCGGCATGAAGAATGCCCAGATCTGGTACAGCCAGATCGGTGAGGAGATCACCACGCCGACGGTGACGGCAATCTGCATCCGCAGGTCGAACGCCTCGGAGATGGTGGTGAAGTTCAGCTCGGAGGCGCGGCCCTGGGCCTGGGCGATGTTGCCGATCGGAACACGAAGCGCGTCGAGCACGGGCTCGGAGAGCATCCAGCCCACGATCGCGCCCAACAGGATTCCGATAGCCGCCCGGGTGATGCGCTTGCGCAGCTCGATCAGGTGTCCGCCCAGCGTCATCTTTCCGTCCCGGGCGGACTTCACCTTCGTGACGGTGGTCACGATGGGTCAGATCCGGGTGGAGGCGCGCGTCGGGAGCGGGATGGGCTCGGCAACCGGGGCGCCGGGGTGGGTCAGCTCGGCGGCCGGGTCGGGCGCATCCGTGCCGTCGTCGTCTTTCAGGGTCTTGACTTCGCTCTTGAAGATGCGCATCGACTGGCCGACGCTGCGGGCCAGGCCCGGGAGCTTGGGGGCGCCGAACAACAGCAGAACAATCGCCAGGATGATGACCATGTGCCATCCGGTGAGGTTTGCAAGCATGATTTTCGCCTCTCGTCTGTGGGATGTAGAACGTCTGACGTCATACGCTACTGGAATTCGCCGGGAATGCAAGAGAATGCGGATCATTGGCCGAGTTCAGGCCGAGCTTCACCGTCTTCGGCGTCAGCCCAGCTCCACCGCGGTGATGCGGGCGCGGAAGAACTCACCCTCACCCTGCCGAGCGGTGCCCCACCACCACCCGGCGGTGAACGTAGCCGGCAGCGTCAGACCCGCGTACTCCTGCTCGCTGTGCACGGTGCAGCCGAAGGGATATCGTCCGAAAGGCTCCCCGCCCGGGTTCCCCCAGCGCCACAGGGACACGGACTGCACCTCACCGCGCGGCCCGATGCACAGTTCGGCGGATTCCGCTTCGCCGTCGACCTGCCACGTTCCGATGACGTGATCTGCCGAACGGCCGGCCGTCCAGACCGCCGTGCGGAAGCCGACGGGGGCGAGCACGATCTCGCTGGCCAGTCGCCCGGCGGCGCTGCGGGCCACGTCGGCGCCGACGGCGGTGACCACGGGAAAGAGCCCGAGCATCCGCCAGCGCATCTCCCCGGCGCCGGTGGTGAACCGGTCGAAGCCGCGCACGGGCAGCCCGGCCACCCAGGCCGTGGCCGCCCAGATGTAGCCGATGCCGGGAGCGAGGATCTGACGGGCGGAGAACCTCCGCCAGACGCCGAGCCTGATCTCGCCGCGCATGGTCAGCTGCACCGAGCTGGAGAGGGGCGTTCCCGTGGGGATGGCGTGAGTGAGCCAGCGCCGTGCGGGCTCGGGCAGCTGCGCCACGAGCTCAGGCGCGAAGGCCTCGGTCGGGGCGGAGCGGGCGGCCAGCTGGCGCCACGCCTCGCTCACCTGCCGGGCTTCGCTCGGCACGTGGTTGGCCGTCACGGCGTGGCCCCGGTGTTCGCGGTGCGGAACGGGTGCCGGGGCGCGCCGTGGGCCGGCGCCATCCCGTAGCGGGCAAGTACAAGCTGAACGGCTAGCCGTGGCGCATCGGGGTTCGCGGGTGCCCCGGTGATGAGCGCCCGCACGTACAGCGGGCCGGCCAGCGCGTCGAGCACGAACTCGACATCGGTGTCCGGCAGTAGTTCAGCGGTGGCTATGCCGCGCTGCACGGCATCCCGCCACAGCCGTCGGGTGGGCTCGATGATCAGGGTGCGATAGCTCGTTGCGAGCTGAGGGTCGGTCGCCATCTCGGCGACGAGTCCGGGCAGCACCCGACCGAGCGGCGTGTGTGTGAGCGTCACCGACAGCCGGGTGGCGTAATCGAGCAGCTGTTCGGCGACGCTGCCGACGCGCACGCCGGTCTCCCCCGGCATCTGCGTGGCCATCGCCTCGACGACGAGCTGGGACTTGTGCGGCCATCGTCGGTAAACGGTCGGCTTGCCCACCCCGGCCCGCCTGGCTACCCCGGCGATGGTGAAGCCGGCGTAGCCGACCTCACCGAGCAGATCGAGGGCCGCGGCGATGATGGCCGCGTCGACATCGGGATGCCGCGGACGCCCGCGCTCCCGCGCCGACCCTCGTTGCGGTCGTGCAGCCAGGTCGCCCGGTGCCATCGTCACTCCCCCAATATTGTTGCGCCCAATATCGTTACTGTTCGTAACGTTATGGCAAGTCTAGCGATTGAGGACCGAAAGCTGGCTTTCGGCTCGTCTATCTGATAAATATATCTAGAAGATATAAGGAGTTTATCGATGGCTACGACAGACCAGACCCGGATGGCCGTCCTCGGCGGCCTGAGCATCGCGCCGATGACCGGGTACGCCCTGCGTGAGCAGATCCGGGATGCCCTCGGGCATTTCTGGGCGGAGAGCTTCGGGCAGATCTACCCCGCGCTCAGCGCACTCGAGCGCGACGGGCTCATCGAGCGCCAGGCGGCCCTCCGCGCCGGCTCGTCCACGTTCGCCCTCACCCCGCTGGGCACTGAGCGCCTGCGCGAGTTGCTCGCCGAGGCCCCTCAGCCGGTGAAGCCGCGAAACGGTGTGCTGTTGCGGCTGTTCTTCGGGCGCCAACTCGGTCAGGAGGCCTGCCGGAAACTGGTGGCGGACACTCGGGCCACCGCCGACGCCGAACTCGCCGAGATGTGCCGCATCCGCGAGGAGTTGGAGACCGACACCGGACCGGATGCGCCGTATATTCTCCTCACCGTGCTGGCCGGCGAGCATGCCGCGCGTGCCTCGCTCGCCTGGGCGGATGAGGCGCTGGGTGTTCTCGACGGCTTGGCGTCGGCGGCCCCGCCCGCTGCCAACTCCGCCGCCACCCCCGCCCGGGAGCACTCATGAGCGCCGGCTCGACCGTCTCGCGCCGTCTTTTCCCACGGCGGCGAACCGCCATTGCCGTCGCACTCGGGTTCCTCGTTGTCGTGATCTTCCAGATCAGCCTGCTGCTCGGTGCACCGTTCGGCGCCGCCGCGCTCGGTGGCGCGAATGCGGGCACCCTGCCGGCCGAGCTGCGGATGGTCAGCGCCGTGAGCGCGGTGATCTGGGTTGTCGCCGCGGTCATCGTGCTCGCTCGGGGTGGACTCGGGATGCGCGTGCCACCCGCGCTGAGCCGTTGGGGCACCTGGGTGCTGGTGGGGTATCTCGCGCTGGGCGTGCTCATGAACCTGGCCTCATCCAGCCCCTGGGAACGGTTCGGCTGGGCCCCGTTCACGGCCTTGCTGTTCGGTCTGACGCTGCTTCTGGCGCTCAGTGAGCGAGAAGGCCCACCGGCCGGGCCGACGGGAGTGCCCCGGTGAGCGGGGTGGTGACCGGCGCGGCCGTGCTGTTCTGTGTGCTCATGGCCGGTCTGATTGTCTTCCAGGCCGCACTCATCGCCGGGGCGCCACTGGGGCAGTTCGCCTGGGGCGGGCAGGACCGGGTGCTGCCCATCCGGAAGCGCCTGGGCAGTGCCACGTCGATCGGTCTCTACCTGATCTTCGGGGTGCTCGTTGTGCAGCGCGCCGGACTGGCCGACATCATCCCGTGGCCCGGGTTCGTCATCGTTGCGACCTGGGTCCTGGCCGGCTACTTCCTGCTCGGCATCGTGCTCAATGCCGCCTCACGGTCGCGGCCGGAGCGGTGGACCATGGCGCCCCTCTGCGCGGTGCTGGCCGGCCTCACGGTGCTCGTCGCGCTGGGCTGACCTGGCCCGCTCGGGCGGCCCGGCCCGGCCCGCGCTCGTCCCCGCGGCACGCGCTCGTCCCCGCGGCACGCGCTC
>NZ_SOGI01000042.1:0-35639 GCF_004403385.1 Cryobacterium sp. TMT4-31 | reverse complement strand
GTAACACCCCCGCACCACACGAAAAACGGCCGAGCACCAGCTCGGCCGTTTTTTCGCGCCACAAGCACCCCGCACCCCGTGCCCAGACCGCGAAAGCGGGCCGTACCCGTGAACGGGGCTCTGAGGGGCTACACGACGATATGTGCCTCCGGGTAGATTCCCGGGAAAAGTCGCCTACCCTCGACAGGGGGTCGCATCGGCCGCCGACCGACATGACTGGGTACGAATGGGAGAACGCTCGACCATGACCGCCCCCACCACAACACTTCGCCGCGCACCGATTCGTACCATGCGCATCCCGGTCCGCTCGTCGGGGCGTGACGCCCTGCTCGTCGGGCTGTTCGGCACCCTGCTGACGCTGGCCTGGTCGTGGCAGCCCTCTCTCTGGTTCGACGAGGCGGCGACGGTTTCCGCCACCATGCGTAGCTGGCCGGAGCTGGGCCGGATGCTGGTGAGCATCGATGCCGTGCACGGTCTGTACTACGCCGGAATGCACCTCTGGCTCGACCTCGTGGGCTACTCGCCGTTCGCGCTGCGCCTGCCGAGCGCCGTCTGCGTCGGGGTCGCTGCCGCGCTGACGGTCATTCTGGTTCGCTCTCGGGCCGGCCGTCGCGCCGCGATACTCGCCGGCGTCGCCTTCTGTCTGCTGCCCAGGGTGACATGGATGGGCGCCGAGGGCCGGTCGTATGCGCTGACCGCCGCACTCGCGGTGGCGCTGACCCTGATCTTCCTCGCCGCGTGGCGCCGCGGGCCGGCGCCGCGGCGCATCCGCGTGCTCTGGTGGACGCTCTACGGCGCGGTCGCCGTTGTCTCCACCGTCACCTTCATCTACCTCGCCTTCCTGGTCGGCGCCCACGGGCTGACCGCGCTGTGGACGGTGTGGGCCGGCCGGCGGCGGAACCGGGCCGCCCGCGCATCGCTGTTCGGCTGGATCGTCGCCTCGCTCGCCGCCGGGGCGCTCTTGGTGCCGTTTGCCCTGGCCGTGGTAGGGCAGTCCGGCCAGGTGAGCTGGATCGCCCCGATCAGCTGGGGCAGTTGGAACGGCGTCTTCGTCACCCAGTGGTTCTACCTGAACCGGCCGTTCGCGGTGGCGGGTTGGGCCCTGATGGTTGTCGGCGTCGTCGCCCTGGTCGTCGCGGCCCGCCGGACCAGGGCCACCGGTTTCGCGCTGTCGCGGGAGCAGTCCCGAAATCCGTCGCTACTGGCGATCGCGGTACCGTGGCTGGTCGTGCCCACACTCGGGGTCATCGTCGCGTCGGCGATGGCGACGCCGCTGTACTCCCCTCGCTACCTCACGTTCAGCGCGCCGGCGGTGGCCATCCTGATCGGGGTGGCGCTCGACCTGCTGCGGCGCCGCTGGCTGATCGTCACCGCCCTCGTCGCATTGGCCGGTCTGGCCGCTCCGCAGTTCGTCGCACAGCGACAGCCGGAGGCCAAGCAGAATTCGTCCTGGAGCGAGGTCGCCGACCTCATCAGCACAGAGCGGGCCGCGCGTCCCGACGACACTGCCGCCATCATCTACGGGCCGGTGCGCCAGCATCCGGCGGCGACAACCCGGGTGATCGCGTATTCGTATCCGGATGCGTTCGAGGGGCTGATCGACGTGAAGCTGAAAACCCCGGCCGCCCAGACCGGCGGGCTGTGGGAGACCCGGTACCCGCTGGATGCCGTGACCGACCGGTTCGACGGCGTCGACGCGGTCTGGTTGGTGACGAGCGACAAGCAGGACTGGCGCCCGAGCGTCACCGCCAAGCTCGGCACGCTCGGCTATGCCCTCGACGAGGAATGGGGCCTGACCGGCGTCAACGTTCTGCGCTACGTGCGCTGACCGTTCCTGAGCGCGGCGGGGACCGGGTCAGCGCGCCCCGCCACCGGTCGAGCGCGCCCGGACCGGCGCGTCGCACCGACACGACCACGATCAGCACCAGCGCGATGCCCAGCGAGACCCTGCTGACCGTGAGCGTGGGCACCAGCAGACGCACGGTCAGGGCGAGCGGAATCGCCAACCACTCCCACCGACCGCTGAGCGCGATGAACGGCAACAGCAGCAGCGCGTACCAGGGGTACCGGGGGCTGAGCACCAGAAGGGTGCCGCCGATCATCACGAGCTGGCCGAGCCAGGGACGCTCGGGGTCGGTCTTCCAGATGGTCAACGCGGCCAGACCGGCCAGCAGGATCGCCGCGACGACGATGGCCGATCCGCCCGGCGCGATCAGGGAGACCAACGCGAATCTGGACCCGTCCTCGTAGCCCTCCTCGGTGAGGTAGCCGGGCAGGTAACCGAGCACGCCGATGCCGGTGGCCAGCACATACGGCAGATACAGAAGCGCGAAGGTCACGATCGCCGCGACGACGACCTTCCAGCCCTGTCGTTTGAGCATGGCAGGCGCGGCGATGGCCGGGATCAGCTTGACCCCGATGGCCATCCCGAGGAGGATGCCGCCGCGGACATACTTCGCGCTGCTGACCCAGAACGCGGCGGCGACGACGAAGGCCACCCCCAGCAGATCCACGTGCGAATTGGTGACGCCCTCGGTCGCGACCAGGGGGCACCAGGCCCACACCGCCGCATAGCGCTGGTCGATGCCGCGGCGGCGCATGCCGACCAGCAGCATCCCGGTGATGCCGACGCTCAGCAGCAGACCGGTCAGCTGCAGCGGCCAATAGCCCGCGTCCGCCCCAACGACGGCCCGAACGGCGGCGAAATAGATTTCGGCGGCCGGCGGATAGATGGTGGGCACCGTCGTCCGGTTCAGCGCCGAGCAGAGCGGCAGGCCGGCACCCCGGTCCACGGTCTCTATTCGTTCGCCCACGCAGTCCGGCCCGCCGGCGCCGGACACCGGCGCCGGGAACAGCCAGTCCGGCCGCAGCTCGTCGAGTCTGTCGTCGGCGGGCACATAGGCGTACGGCGAGATGCCGGCGTTTTGCACGATGCCGTCCCACGCGTAGCGCGCGGAGTCGGTGCTGGTGTTCGGCGGGCCGACCATCGCGGCCCCACCGATCAACACGGATCCGGCGAGCACGAGCACCACGACGGCCCGGCCCCGCACCCTCCGCAGGACCACCAAGGCCGCGGCGAAAAACAGCCAGAGCACAACGGTGCCCAGCAGCAGAGGCACGGTGTCCCGGTGCGGCCTGAACAGGTCGAAAGCCAGCACGATACCCGCCGTGAGGGCAGCGCTGGCGGCCAAGAGGACCGAGACAATGGCAATACGCACCCTGCCATCCTCCCGCACCCGTCGACGGGCGCCCCGACGGGCTGGTGGCGGCGTCATTGAACCGTAAGGATTACCGAGGCTCCCGGCGTCGATGAGGTGGTGGAATGGACTATGCGCCGATTGATGTACGAGGCTAGGGCCCAGCTCGCCTCTCCGGTGCGAAACCCGCGGATGGCCACCGTCATCGGCCGCCTCCTCGGACTGGCCTTCCTGCTCTGCTTCGGCACCGGCCTGTACAGCCATTTCCTGCAGCAGCCACTGCCGTGGATGACCTTCCCCACCCGACCTGTCGGCCTCTATCAGGTCAGCCAGGGCACCCACATCATCGCCGGGATCGCCTGCTTCCCGCTGCTGCTGGCCAAGCTCTATGTGGTTTTCCCGCAACTGTTCCAGTACCCGCCGGTCACCTCGTTCGCCAACTTCCTCGAGCGGGCATCGATCGCGCTCTTCGTGGGCGCCTCACTGGTGGAGATCACGATCGGCCTGCTCAACACGTACCAGTGGTACCCGTTCCCGTTCCCGTTCAAGCAGGTGCACTTCGCGCTGGCCTTCGTGATCGTCGGCTCGCTTCTGGTGCACATCGGCGTGAAACTGCCGCTGATCGCGGCGCACTGGCGAGCCGAACCGGCTCCCGGACCCGAAGAACGCCACCCCGTCGACACCGTCGAGGCAACGTCAGCCGATGACGAGGGGTTGTCTCGCACTCGCGGCCTCACCGGACGGGTGCTCGCCTACATCGACAGCACCCCGGAGCTCCCCGCCCGCACCAGCCGCCGCGGGTTCCTGGCCACCGTGGCGCTGGCCGTCGCGGCCGTCGTCGGGCTCACGGCCGGCCAGACCTTCGCGCCGCTGGACGCCGTCAACGTGTTCGGACCGCGCAAGAAGGGCGTCGGCCAGCAGGGCGTGCCCGTCAACCGCACTTCGGCGCAGGCCAAGGTGGCCACGGCGGCCCTGTCGGCCGACTGGGTACTGACCCTGGCGGTCGGCGACACCGAACGTTCGTTCAGTCGGGCCGACCTGGCCGCACTCCCGCAGACCGATGTCGACCTGCCCATCGCCTGCGTGGAGGGGTGGAGCCAGATGGCCGCCTGGCGGGGTGTGCGCCTGCGTGACCTCGTCGACGCTGCCGGCGGCTCCCCCGAGTCCGACCTCAGGCTGATCAGCCTGGAGCAGCGCGGCGGCTTCAAACAGACCGAAATGGGCAGCGAGTACGTGCGTGACCCGCTCACCCTGGTCGCCCTCGAGTTGAACGGCGAGATCCTCGACCTCGAGCACGGCTATCCGGCGCGCATGATCGCGCCGGGCCGGCCCGGCGTTCTTCAGACCAAGTGGCTCAGCCGGATCGAGGCGATCGACGCATGATGACAACATCATCCCCGGCCCTGCCATCGAGCCGGATGCGGGCGGCGCGAGTGGTTCTCGTCGTCGTCGGCGCGCTCGGACTCGCCTTCGGCGGGTACCTGATGGTCGACACCGTCGCTCTGCGGCGGCTGCCGGGAGTCGCTCTCTGGATCGGCGCGGCCATCGTGCTGCACGACGCCGTGATCTCGCCTCTGGTCTTCGGGCTCGGAGTCCTCACCCGGCGCGCCGGGCACCGGCTGGCCGGCGCCATCATCGTGACCGTTCAGGCCGCCATCGTGCTCGGGTCACTGATGACGCTCATCGTGCTGCCGGCCATTGCCGCGCAAGGCCTGGGGCCCAAGAACCCCACCATCCTGCCGTTGGACTACGCGCGGAACCTGGGCCTGTTCTGGCTCACGCTCGCCGTGGCCAGCGCCCTGATCTCCGTATGGCTCTACGTGCGCACCAGGCGGGCGAACCAGCGGCCGTCGCGGATCCAGTCCTGATCCACCCGGAACCCCGCCTCTTCGGCGCGCGCCCGGAGCGGCACGATACCGATCTCGGCCCACGGGAACACGCCACTGCTGCGGCCCTGGGCGTCTTCGAGGGTGCCCTCGAAGGCATGGTCGCGATCGGGATCCTGGCTGACCTCGACCACGAGCGCGCCGTCTGCGGCGAGAAGTTCGGCGCACCGGGCCAGCAGCGCCCCGGCGTCGCCGCCGATGCCGATGTTCCCGTCCAGGAGCAAGGCCGTGCCCCAGCCGCCCTCGAGCGGCATCGGGGCGAAGACCGAACTGTTGAGCACCGTGAGGCCCGCCTCCGTGGCAATGCGCACCGCGGTCGGGGATACGTCAACACCGAGGGCCGACAAGCCCAGGTCCATGGCCGCCCGAACCATCCGGCCCGGGCCGCAGCCGATATCGAGCACCGGCCCGGCGGCGCCGGTCAGCACGTCGAGGTCGGTGGCGTCGGCGCCCGCGCTCCAGCGGCCGGCATCCATCGGAGCCGCCGCCGGGGCCTGCGCCGCGGTGTTGCGCAGGTACAGCACCGCGGATTCGTCGCGCAGTGCGGCAGCGTATGGTTCGGTGCCGCCGGAGCCGAACGTGGGGTCCGCCTCGAGACCGGCGCGGCCGGCGAGGAGCGTCATCGGGTCACCTCGCTCAGCTGGAGTGCGCCGAAGCCGGCCAGTGCAAGCGCGAACCGGCTGTGCGGGGCGAGAGCGGCCACCACGTGGGCGTCCTCGATGTGATCCACGTCGGTGAGGGTCGGCAACAGGCGCACCCGAAGCCCCGCGGCTCGGAGCCGGGCGAGCTGGTGCATGCCGGTGTCACTCTGGGACATCGGCACGCCGCGGATCAGGTCGCCGTCGGGGTGACGCAGGCCGAGGGCCCAGAATCCACCGTCGGCGGCGGGGCCGAACCAGGCGTCGACGTCGTCGGGCCAGTCCTCGAACAGCGGGGCGAGCACGTCGGCGGTCACCTGGGGGGTGTCCATGCCGATCAGCACGGCAGGTCCGGTGCAGCCGTCGAATATCGCGCCGAGGCGTTCGTCGAGGCCACCGGCCACCTGGGGCAGGATGTCGTAGCCGGCGGCGGCGGCGGGCGCCACCGCACCGTCGAACGCAAGCACCCGACGTGTGGCGGGCAGCGCGGCGACAGCGGCGAGGGTGTCGTTGAGACTGGCGGAGGCCAGCTCCGCGGCCTGCTCGAGGCTGAGCGGCGGGTGCAGCCGGGTCTTCACCTTGCCGGGCAGGCATTCCTTGGCTATGACGATCAGGGTGGTCATCGTCTGGCCTCCTTCAGGAGCCGCGACATATCGGTGATCGCCGTGAGGGTGCCGCGCACTGTGCCGGTGACCTTGCTGCGGCCGACCCTGGGAGCGTACGGGGTATCGACCTCGCGGATGCGCCAACCTCGTGCGGCGGCCTTGAGGAAGACCTCCAGCGGGTAGCCGCTGCGCCGGTCCTGAAGGTCGAGGGACAGCAGGTCGTCTCTCCGGGCGGCCCGCATCGGGCCCAAGTCGTAAATGTTCACACCTGTTGTTCGGCGCAGTCGCCAAGAAAGAGTGGAATTGGCTATCCGGGCGTGCACGGGCCACGATCCGGCTGTCGTCGGACGGCGCCGGCCGAGCACCAGATCGGCTTCGCCGGCTCGCACCGGGTCAACCACGAGCGGCAGGTCGCGTGGATCCATCGACGCGTCGGCGTCGCAGAACGCCACGATGGGAGCGGTCGCCCGCAACAGCCCGGCGTGCGCGGCCGCACCGAACCCCCGACGGGCCTCGGTCACGACCAGGGCCCCGGCCGCCTCGGCGATGCGCGCCGAGTCATCCGTCGAGCCGTTGTCGACAACGATCGCCCGGTACCCCTCCGGCAGCCGGGCCAGCAGCCAGGGCAGCGCCCCCGCCTCGTTCAGGCACGGCATCACGACATCGACCAGGTTTTCGCTCACCCCTCGACCCTAGGTCGGGGGGCGTGCCGACACTCCGCAGCAAACGTTACGGACTGGGGAAATATCTGTGGCAGAGCCGCCGCGGAGCCGGAGCGCCTATCCTTCAAGGGTGAACCCCTCGCCGACGACCGGGCCCCCCGACACTCAACGCCGCATTCTGGTCATCGATGACGACCCGACGGTCTCCGAAATCGTCTGCCGCTACCTGGTGGCGGCAGGATTCGTTGCGGATCGGGCACCGGACGGGCGCCTCGGCCTCCGCCAGGCCGAGGCCCAGCGCCCCGACCTCGTGGTGCTGGACCGAATGCTGCCCCTGCTGGACGGCATCGAGGTCTGCCGCCGCATCAAGACCACTTGGGCGATTCCCGTGATCATGCTGACCGCGCTCAACCAAGAGGAGGACCGGATCGAAGGGCTGGAGGCCGGCGCCGACGACTACCTCGCCAAGCCTTTCTCACCCCGCGAACTCGTGCTGCGCGTGCAGTCTGTGTTGCGCCGCACTGTCGCCGAACCGGCCCGCGGCGGGACCGTCGAGGCGGGACCGTTCACGTTGGACCTGGCGGCGCACGAGGTGCGGATGCACGGTGCCGCGCTGGTGCTCACGGCCAGGGAGTTCGATTTGCTCGCGCATCTGATCGGTCGTCCGCACCGGGCGCTGAGCCGGGAGGAGCTGCTCAAGTCGGTTTGGGGCTGGGACTTCGGCGACCTGTCCACCGTGACGGTGCACGTGCGCCGGTTGCGGGAGAAGATCGAGGCCGACCCGACCCGTCCCCAGCTTTTGAAAACAGTGTGGGGGGTCGGCTACAGGTTCGACCCCGAGCCCTTGGCCGCCGGCCGGGCCGGCGATCTGGACCCGGGAGTCCTCCGATGACGGTTCCCGGGCTGGTGAGTGTGCTCGTCATCGCACTGGCCTGCGCTCTCATCGTGGGCACCCTTGGCCTGATCAGCCTGCGCCTGCTCGCCAGATACTCGCTCGTGTTGCAGCTGGTGGTGGTGGCCCTGGCCACGATCGTGTCGGTGGTCAGCGGGATGGCCGCGGCCGCGTCGCTGATGTACGTGTCAGATCACGACCTGACGGTGTTCTACTTCGTCGCCGGGGTGGCGGGGAGCGTCTCGTTGCTGATGGCGGGTCTGTTGGGACGGTGGATCGCGCGGGACAGCCGGCACCTCACTCTGGCGGCGGCGAGCCTGGGCCGGGGCGAGCCCGTCACGTCCGCGGAGCGGCACAGCAATACCGAATTCGCGGCTCTGGCCGAGCAGTTGACCGCGACCGGGGAACGGTTGCGGGAATCCAGGGACCGTGAGGGCAAGATCGAGTCGGCCCGTCGGGAGCTGGTCGCGTGGATATCCCACGACCTGCGCACGCCGTTGGCCGGCATCCGGGCGATGGCCGAGGCCCTGGAGGATGACATGGTCGAGGATCCCATCCGCTACTACGTTCAGATCCGCGGCCAGGTGGACCGGTTGAACGGCATGGTCGATGACCTCTTCGAGCTGTCCAGGATCACGTCGGGCACCCTCCGGCTGAACCTGGCGCGGGTTGCGCTCTACGACCTGATCAGCGACACCGTGGCCGACCTCAGTCCCGTCGCGCGGGCAAAATCGCTTGACCTGCGCTTCGAGGGCGCCATGGGCCTGACGATCCTGGCCGACCCGCGCGAGCTGGCCAGGGCCGTCGGCAACCTGGTGATGAACGCGGTGCAACAGTCGGCGCCCGGCGGCACCATCGTGGTGTCGGTCACCGAACACACCGACGGGCGCGCCGTCATCTCGGTGCAGGATTCGGCCGGCGGCATCGACCCTGCGGACCTCGAGCGGGTGTTCGAGCCCGGTTGGCGGGGCACCGAACCGCGCACACCTGAGGCCGAGTCGGCGAGCCAGGGCCGCGCGGGACTCGGCCTGGCCATCGTGGACGGTATCGTGGCGGCACACCACGGCGAGGTCACCGTGCAGAACACGCCGGGCGGATGCCGGTTCGACGTGCTGCTTCCCCCGCACCCCGGGCCTGCCGGGGTGTGATCCCGGACGCGGGCGCCCGGCCGCAGGAGTCAGACCACGGCCGCCCGCAGCGGGGCCGTGGCGAATTCGCGCATCCCCTCGTCGAAGCTCACCGACGGCGTCCAGCCGAGTTCGGTGCGCATCCGCTCTGACGACGCCGTGATGTGCCGCACGTCGCCGAGACGGTATTCACCGGTGACGACGGGGGCCGGCCCGTCGGCGGCCGTGCTCAGGGCCTCGGCCATGTCACCGATGGTGTGCACGGTGCCGCTGCCGACGTTGAACGGGCGGAAGGTTCCGGCCGGGGCGGTGCCGCTCCAGTCGATCGCGGCGAGGTTGGCCGAGGCGATGTCGCGCACGTGCACGAAGTCGCGGCGTTGGCGGCCGTCCTCGAAAACCGTGGGGGCCTCGCCGCGTTGCAGGGCGGACCTGAACAGGGACGCAACCCCGGCGTACGGCGTGTTCTGCGGCATCCCCGGGCCGTAGACGTTGTGGTACCGAAGCGCTGCTGCGCGGCCGGTGGTGCTGCGACTCCAGGCCGTTGCGAGGTATTCCTGGCCGAGCTTGCTGCTCGCGTAGACGTTGCGGGGGTCCAGGGGGTCGTCTTCAGCCACCAGCGCGGGTTCCAGCGGTTCCCCGGTGGCGGCGTCGGTCGGATCGAAGAGGCCGGCGTCGAGGTCCGCGGCGCGGCGCGGGCCCGGCCGGGCCACCCCGTTGGCGCTGCGGTAGCTGCCCTCGCCGTAGACGACCATCGAGGAGGCCAGGACCAGCCTGTCGATCCCCGCCGCGGCCATCCCCGCCAGCAGCACCGCGGTACCGAGTTCGTTGCTGTGCACGTAGTCGGGCGCATCGGAGAAGTCGACGCCGAGACCCACCTTGGCAGCCTGATGGCAGACCACGTCGATGCCGCGCAACGCGTGCGCGACGACCGCAGTGTCTGTGACGTCACCGACCACGAACTCCACTCGGGGATCGACCGCGGGCAGTCCGCCGTGCACGTCACGGCGGAGGGAGTCGAGTACCCGCACCCGCCAGCCACGCGTGAGGGCTTCATCGACGATTGCCCCGCCGATGAAGCCGGCGCCGCCGGTGACGAGGAGGTGGCGGCCGCTCGGGCGTCTAGCGCCCGGTGCGTTGCTGGTCTGGGTCACGGCGGGCTCCTTGGAGGACGGGGTCAGTGCGAGTAAACCGGGATGGCGGCGGCCAGCGGCCCGATCGGGCTGAGAGTGAACGACGCGGACTGGCCGTCACCGGTGTACCGGACCGACGCCGCGATGCCCGTTCCGCCGGTAACCACGTGGCTTTGGGATCCGGCCAGTGCCACCACGACGGATTGGCCAGCGGCCACGCTCACGTCGATGACCGACCCGGTTTCGGAGGTGATGGTCAGGTCGGTGTCCGCACCTGAGGTGTTGGCCAGGTGCAGGGCCGGCGACGGACCGTCGGCGACACTGACCAGGAAGTCGCCGTCCTGGGGCGCGGCCGCGGCGGACCAGGCGAAGTCGGCGGCGGCGCTTCCGGCCGTCGTGGTGACGGCCGCGGCGACCAGCGGCTGGTCGGCGTTCAGCTTGACCGTGTAATTGCCGGCGACGACTCCGCTCAACGGGATCTCGGTGGCGATGCCGGCCTGAATTTCGACCTCGAGGGAGGTCCCTGTCGACGCGCCGTCCTCGCTTTGCACACCGACGCTGACGGTTGCGTCAGTGTCGCCGGGAACCAGCACGCGCACCGACGGGGTGTCGTCGGACACGGCACCGACATCGGCAGAGGCTTCTGCGCCCAAGGCGGTGACGGCGACGCCAGGGATGGTCTGGGTCGTGGACGGTGTGGTCGTCGGCCCGCTGAGATCGACCCCGCCGGGCTGGATGCCCCTGACCAGGCTCTGCTGCAGGGCCGCGGCGACCTGCCCACCGGTGGCCGTGACGTGCACGACCGGGGACCGCAGGTTGGGCGCGAGCCCGGCGAGGGACACGATCCGCTGGCTACCGGGCTGCACGAGGATGCCGGTGGAGCCGGGGGCATCCACCGGGCCGGCTTCGCCGTAGACGGCGAGGTCGACGGACGCCACGACGGTGGTGGGATTGCTCAGCAGCACGAGGCTGGTGCGGCCGACGTCGGTCGACCCGCTCACCAGCCAGGAGTCGCTGGACGCTTCGGTGCAGGCGGCCGCCGCCAGCCCGCCGACGGACTCGCCCGTCGCGGTCTGTGATTGGGAACCGGCGACGAGTGGGGCGTCGGTGGCGCCGGCCTCTACCGGCACGGTCAGCACGCTCGGGGCGCCGTCGCGTGGTGCCTGCGAGTTGTCTGTTGCGGTGAGGTCGGTGCGCTCTACGGGGACCTCTTCGGCGCCGGAGCCTGTGCCGCGCGCCGCGTACACGGCCGTGAACGGGCCGACGGAGGTCGCGGCATCCGCCTGGGTGGAGTCTTCGGCGAGGGTGAGGAGGGGGCCGGGGCAGACCCGCAACTGGTCGCTCGCGACCGGCGTCACCAGGGTCGACGGCGGGTCGCTCACGAGGGAGGGCCAGGGCACGATCGCGGCACCACCGACGGCGACGACGACGACTCCGATGCCGATCAGGCCCGCGGCATACCTGGCGCCGAGGACGGCGACTCTGCGCTTAGTTGCCATGGTCTGAATCCTTCGGGCTGCTGGTGTCCGCCGACGGTAGGTCAGTGGCCTCGGCCGGCTCGGCCGGAGCTTCCGTCGGTGTCGGCGAGGCCGAGTCCTCGATGCTGGGGAGGACGCCCTTGGCGCGCCGGCCTGCCGGACGTTTCATGCGCCGGGGCCGCGCGGGCCGCGACGGACGCGCCACCCGGGTGGGCTTGGCCGGTTTGCTCAGGCGGGATGCGCGTCGGATCGCTTCGCGGTGCGCCTGCCGGACGGCCTCTCTACCGGCCCCGGTCGGCACCGACAGGAGCACCGTCGCGCCGATCACGAACACGGCGATCAGGCCGGTCACCAGCCCGAAGATTCCGCCGGCATCAGCGGGGACCTGCCCGTTGACGGCGGCGTCGGTCGGCACGTCAGAACGCCACAGCCGGCCGAAAGCGGTATCACCGACGGGTGCCAGGGCGGCGTTGCCGTCGAGGGAGGTCGTGGTGCGGGTGGTCGTGTCGCTGGCCGCCTGCGTGATGCCGATGTCGTCACCCCACTCGGCGGGCTCGGCGGCGGCCGGCAGCAGCAGGACAAAACGAATGCCGAACTTCGCCAGGTCGGCCGAGGCGTCCAGTCCGCTCTGTGAGGCGAGGTTGCCCGCCAGGGTGGCCAGCTCGGTCTGTTCGTCGGTGAGAGTGCCGGCTGTGCTGTTCAGGGTGGACTGGGCGTCCAGGCGCACGCCGGAGCCCCGGACGATGGTGGCGAGGATGCCGCCATCGGGCTGCGGCACGATCTGCAGGGTGCCGACCCTGGGCTCGACAGCGGCCTCGGCGGTGACAAAAGCGGGCTGCGTGCGACCGATGCCCTCGTCGACGGCCGAGGTGCCGAGCGGGATCGCCCCGGCCAGCGGCAGGGAAACCACGGCCAGGGCCAGGGCCGTGACCACGAGCGGTGCGATGGCCATGCGGTGCAGGCCGCGGGCGGCGAAGACCACCGCTCCGACGAGACCAAGCCAGTACAGGCTGAGTCCGGCGCCGGGCCAGATGCCCACCGCCTGGGAGCCGAGCTCCGCCACCGACAAAGAACCGGCGAGAATGGCCGTGCCCAGCCCGAGCAGGGCGGTGACCAGCGCGAGCGCTGCGCCGCGGGCGCCGGGCAGGAGCAACGCCATCAGGGCCAGGACGGCCATGGGGATCAACAGCAAGGGAACCAGGTAGCCGGCCACGGCAGCGTCGCCGCCCCAGAGCGGCAGCAGCTGGGTCCAGCCACCGAAATCGCCGGCCGGGAAGCCGAGGATGAACTGCCAGGTGGGCACGGGTGCCGTGGGCACCGGAACACCGGGATCGGCCAGCAACGCCAACCAGTTGCCGCGCAGCGCCTGGTCCCACAGCAGGGGGATGGCCAGCGCGAGCGCCGGCAGGGGGATCCCCACGAATCGCATCACGCTGCGGCCGCTGACGAGCACGCAGATCAGCCAGCCCACCAGCAGCGCCGGAGCGAGGGACGGCGCGCAGGCGACGATCGCGGCGAACAGCAGAGCGGCCGATCCGGATGCCGACCAGGACCGCGCGGCGGCGAAACCGGCGAAAAACAGCCACGGCAGCAGCAGGTGCACGATGATGGCGGCAGGCCGGCCGGCCGCGAGAGCGGTGAGGAAGGTAGGCGAGAGCGCCCACAGCACGGCGGCCACGGCGCGGATCGAACCCCGGTGGGTCACTCGGGTCGCGGCCATCCAGGCGCCGACGGCCGCCAGCGGGAGGGCCAACAGGTACACGAGGACCATCGCGAAGGACGGTGACCAGAAGGTGATGGTGCCGAGGACGGCGAGCACCACCGCGAACGGGTCAGCCGCCCCCGTGAAGCCCAGGCCGATGTCCCGCCAGCCGTAGCCGACGTTGGCCCAGAGGGCGCCGACAGTAGACGAGAGCGGGAGCAGGCCACCGCCGGTGAGCGACTGAGCTCCGATCAGCGGTGCCAGGATGGCGACGCCGACCATGGCGGCGGCGAGCAGGGTCCAGGCCCCGCCGCCGGCGAAGAACCGGATTTCCGGGCGGTCCCCGCGGAGTCCGGTGAGGGCAGCTTCCCTGGTGAGGGCGTGCCGACGGCGCACTTCGGCGGCCGACACGCGCAAGGAGGAGATCGACGACCAGGCGAGTGTGCGGGTGGCGGCGAGCCGCCGCCGAGCGGTGAGCACCCTGCCGCCCTGGAAGGCGGCGGCGAAGGCGGCGGCGAATTCACCGAGGATCGACCCCGGTTCCTTGCGCAGGAGGTTTCCGATGGCGCGGAGGAAGGCGAGCGGGATCAGGGAGATCCAGTGCACCGGCAGCGCCCAGGCCGGGGCGTAGACCAGCCGTCGGTGCAGCTGAGCGGACCGTTCGGCGCGCGCCCGGCGACGACTGGCCCGGCCGCGGGAGGAACCGTCGGGGCCGGCAACGCCGTCCCCGGCCGAGCTGACCCTGGCGGCGGCGACCACGGAGACGCGGTGGCCCGCGAGGCGTACGCGCACGCAGAAGTCGAGGGAGTCGTCGACGATGGGAAGCGCGGGGTCGAAGCCGCCGAGTTTGTCCCAGACGCTGTGGCGCACGAGCATGCCGCCGGCGCTGACGGCCAGAACATCACTCATGCCGTCGTGCTGCTCCTGGTCGAGTTCACTCTCGACCAGCGTCACGGTGGCGCCGTACGGCGTCATCGACTCGCCGAAGTCGTGGATGTAGTCGTCGGCGACCCACTCCATGACCTTGGGCCCGGCCACCGCCACTGACGGCGCGACCTCCAGTGCACCGATGAGGCTCTCCAGGGCTCCGGGCTCCGGAGCGCTGTCCTGCGCGAGGAGCCAGAGCAGCTCGTGGTCGCCGGCTGGAGGACTCATCACCCGGGTGGCGGCGCTGATGGCGGCACCGAACGACAGGTCGGAATCCGCTGAGATGAGATGGGTGGGCCCGAACGCAGCCAACAGTTCCGAGGTGGTGTCGCTGGAACCGCAGTCAACCGCTATGACCGTGTCGGGCTGCCGGGTCTGGCGGCGGAGGGCCTCGAGAGTTCGCTCGAGGTGCGAGGCGCCGTTACGGGCGACGATGATGGCGGTGACTCTGGCTTGCATATCGGGAACAGCCTAGGTCGGTTATCGGTGAAGATCGCTGAACCGGTCAGGCGCGCCCTGAATCCGGCCGTCCGGCCTCGCTCCGCGGATCGGGCTCAGCCCGCCCGCTTACGGAGTTTGCGTCGCTCACGTTCGGACAGTCCGCCCCAGATTCCGAAGCGTTCGTCGTTGGCAAGGGCGTACTGCAGGCACTGGGGGCGTACCTCGCAGGACGCACAGATCTTCTTGGCGTCCCTGGTGGAGCCGCCTTTTTCCGGGAAGAAGGCCTCCGGGTCGGTCTGGGCGCACAGGGAGTCCGACTGCCAGGCGAGCGGATTGTCGTCCGCGCCCTCCACAATCGTCGGATCCTTGCGAACGCCGGGCACGCCGAGGCGTACGGGATCGACGAACCAGTCTTCAGGTACCCCAGAACGATATTCAGACAACGTCATATCGCCTCCACCCATCAGCTCACGCACGTTTTCGCGCTAGAACTAATTACACCGGTGTAGTTCACATCCGTCAAGTCGCGGATCGTAAACCCTCAATGCGGGCTGGAGAGTTCAGACTCGCCCACTATGCCCGAATCGTGTCGTTGATCAAACGGTGGATGCCTGCCGGGATTCCCAGGCGCTGCGCACCATGTCTTCGAGGGTGTGTCGCATCTGCCAGTCCAGGTCGCGCGCGGCCATCTCGCCCGACGCGACGATGCGGTCGGGGTCTCCGGACCGACGCGGGCCGATCTCCGGGCTGAACGGGATTTCGGTCACGGCCGCGACCGTGCTCATGATCTCGCCCACCGAAACGCCCTCGCCACTGCCGAGGTTGTAGACCGGGGCGATCGTCAGGCCGGCGTCCAGCCGCCGGGCTGCGGCGACGTGCGAGATCGCGAGGTCGGCGACGTGGATGTAGTCGCGCACGCAGGTGCCGTCGGCGGTCTGGTAATCGTTGCCGTTGATGCGCGGGGTGCGACCGTCGATCAGGGCCTCGAAGACCATCGGGAAGAGGTTGTGCGGGCTCGTGTCGCGCAGGTCAGCGCTGCCGGAGCCGACCACGTTGAAATACCGCAGCGAGGTGTGCGCCAGTCCCGCGGCGACGGCCTGATCGCGCAGGAGCCACTCACCGATCAGCTTGGACTCACCGTACGGCGACTCGGGGCTCTTCGCGGTCTCTTCGGTGACGAGGTCGGTGAACGGGGTGCCGTAGACGGCGGCGCTCGAGGAGAAGACGATGCGGCCGACGCCGGCCTCCTGCATGGCCGCGAGCAGCAGGGCGGTCGCCGTCACGTTCTGCTCGTAGGTGTGCAGCGGGCGGGACACCGATACACCGGCGTACTTGAATCCGGCGACGTGCACGACGCCACTGATCGGGTGCTCGGCGAAGGTCTTCGCCAGCAGCTCGGTGTCGAGCAGGGTTCCCTTGATGAAAGGAACTCCGGCCGGCACAAAGTCAGCGTGCCCGCTGGACAGGTCGTCCAGGACGACGACCTCGATGCCCTCGGCGAGGAACGCGCGGACGACGTGGGAGCCGATATAGCCGGCCCCTCCGGTTACAAGCCAAGCCATGTGGTGCCCCTGCGCTCTCCGGGCAACCGTGTGCTGCCGCTTCAGACCACACTATCGCCCGCGCGGGAACGGTTCGGGATGCCGGTTACGGCGTGCCAGTTCGGCCTCGCCGTACCCGTCGGAGCGCATGGTGACGATGCTCGCCGCCACGGCCCAGATGGAGAGGGCCAGCAGTACACTCAGAAACAGGATCATGGCACTAACGGTAGGTCTTGCGACTTTCTGCCACGAGTGGCAGAGTTGCCGTTTACCCGCACATTCCTGCCATCGTCTCCGAGGACCTCATGCTGAAGAAGATTGTCTGCGTCGCCATCCCCGGCATGGCCCCCTTCGAGTTCGGGGTGATCTGCGAGGTATTCGGTATCGACAGGTCGGAACACGGCGGCCCGGCCTTCGATTTCCACGTCGTCACGGCGGTGCCGGGCGCCCTGCGCACCAAGATCGGCTTCGACATCGTGGTGCGCGACGACCTCACCGCGGCGGCGGACGCCGACCTCATCGCGATCCCTGCCTACGAGGCCGGCAGCGAGATCCACCCCGACGTTCTCCGCGTCGTGCGTGAGGCCGAGCAGAGGGGCGCCTGGGTGCTCAGCGTGTGCAGCGGCGCGTTCATCCTCGGCGCCGCCGGCATCCTGGACGGGCGCCGCAGCACCACTCATTGGATGTACGCCGAGGCCCTCGCCCTGGCCTACCCGAACACCACCGTCGACCCCGATGTGCTCTTCGTGGACGACAATCACGTGGTCACCGGCGCGGGGACCGCCGCCGGCATCGATGCGGCACTGCACGTCGTGCGCCGGGAACTCGGCGCCGCAGCTGCGAACGTGATCGCCCGGCGCATGGTGGTGCCGCCGCAGCGTGACGGCGGTCAGTCCCAGTTCATCCAGGCGCCGATCCCCGAGCAGCGCAGCGATTCCTTCGCCACGATCACCGACTGGATGTTGCAGAGCCTCGACCAGGACCTCACCGTCGACCAGCTCGCCAGGCGCGCGCTGATGTCGCCGCGCACCTTCGCGCGCCGGTTCCGGGCCGAGCTGGGCACCACACCGACGGCCTGGCTGAACCGGCAGCGCCTGATCCTGGCCCAGCAACTGCTCGAGGAGACCGACGAGACCCTCGACCTCATCGCGGCGCAGACCGGATTCGGGGCCGCGAGTGTGATGCGGCACCACTTCGTGCGCAGTCTTCAGACCACACCGACGGCGTATCGCCGCACCTTCGGCCGGCGCCGGACCGCGCCAGACTACGCCGGCATGGTTCCGGGCGGGCCGGACTACGGCGTGGTGGCCAGGAAGACTTCGCCGGAACCCGCGAAGGTGAGCGTTCCCTCGTCCGGCGTGATGTAGACCGACTCTCCCCTGGCCAGCGAGATCGACGAGCCCGCACCGGCGACCAGGAACCGGCCGGCCGTGCAGATCGCGATGCCGGGTCCGGTGAGCGTCAGCTGCCGCATCGGCACGCCGGCCGGGCCGGATGCTGTGGCGGACGCATCCGCCGGCACAGAGATGTGCGCCAACTCGAAGTCGGGCACGTCGGGCCTGTATACGGCGACGCCGTCAGCCTGCGGCTCCGGTGTCAGGTAGGGCACCGGCAGGGGCGCGAAGTCGAGAACGTCGAGGAGCTCGTCGACGTCGATGTGCTTGGGGCTGAGGCCGCCCCGCAGCACGTTGTCCGACGCGGCCATCACCTCGACGCCGAGGCCGGACAGGTAGGCGTGGATGTTGCCGGCGGGCAGGAAGAGCACCTCGCCGCGTTTCAGCGACACCAGGTTGGTGAGCAGGGAGATGACGATGCCGGGGTCGCCCGGGTACGCGGCCGAGAGCGAGCGCACGGTGTCGAACTCGGCGGCGAAACTCACCCTCGCGCCGCCGTCGATCAGGAACGCGGCCTGCTCGGCGAGGGCCACGACCCGCTCGACCAGCCAGGACACCTCGCCGGTGTCGCCGCCGCGACCGTCGCGCAGCAGCCAGTCCACGACGTCGTGGATTGCGTCGTCGCCGATCAGACGGTTTTCCAGGCCGAGCAGGGCCGCGGGCTGGGGATCGTCCATGGTGGCGTCCAACGCGCGCAATTCGGCGAGGATCGAGCGGATCTGACGCGGGTCGCGGAAGCCGCACAGGGCCTGGAAGGTGTCGCTGAGCGCGAAGATGATCTCCGGCTTGTGGAAGGGGTCCCGGTAGTTGCGGTCGGCCGCGTCGATCGGGATGCCGGCCGCGTTCTCGAGGGCGAAGCCGGCCGCGGCGCGGGCCGGTGACGGGTGCGCCTGCAGCGAGAGCGGGCCGTGGGCGGCGAGGATCTTCATCAGGAAGGGCAGGCGCGCCTGCCCGGCGTGCGCGGAACCGAGCGCGGCTGCCGGGTCCTGGTCGATCCACTCGGCGAGGTTGGCCGCTCCCCCGGTGAGGGTGGGGTCGGCGATCACCGATGGGCAACCGGGGTGGGCGCCGAGCCAGAGCTCGGCTTCGGGGCCGCCGGATGCGGGCCGGCCCAGCAGGTCGGCGATCGCTGTCGGCGAGCCCCAGGCGTAATCGCGCGGTGTGTTGCTGATGCCCACAAACATGCTTGGCTCCTGAACCTCGAGGTTTAGACCAAACTACCAACCGCTTTCCTTCGCCCGGCGCAGAGTTCTAGGCTGAACGTCCCGGTCAACGCGCTCGCGCGGCCGGCATCTAGTGCAAGGGAGCCAGATGACTTTCGAACCGCTCAGCAGTGATTTCTTCGGGTACGAGAACCTCCTCGCGGAGAACGAGAAGGCCGCGCTCGCGCGCATCCGCTCGTATCTCGAGGCGGATGTGCGGCCCGTCGTGAACGGATGCTGGGAGCGGGCCGAGTTCCCGTCCGAGATCATCAGGCCGCTCGGCGCCCTCGGCGCGTACTCGTTCGGCTGGGAGGAGACCCGGCCGTTCCCGAACTCCGCGGTGTTCCGTGGCTTCGTGGCGCTCGAGCTGGCCCGGGTGGACGCATCCGTTGCCACCTTCGTCGGCGTGCAGAACGGTCTCGTCGCCGGATCGATCGCCGCCTGCGGGTCGGCGGCGCAGCGGGCCCTCTGGCTGCCGCGCCTGGCCACGGGTGACGTCGTCGGCGCTTTCGCCCTCACCGAGCCGTTGAGCGGCTCCGACTCCGCGCAGGGGCTGCGGACGACCGCGACCCTGGACGGTGACACCTGGGTGCTCAACGGGCAGAAGCGTTGGATCGGCAATGCGACCTTCTCCGACATCACCATCGTGTGGGCCAAGGACACCGCGGACGGCGCCGTCAAGGGTTTCATCGTGCCCACGGACACCGCCGGGTACACGGCAACCAAGATCGAGGGCAAGATCAGCCTGCGTTCGGTGCAGAACGCCGACATCACGCTGGAGAACGTTCTGGTGCCAGAGCACAACAGGCTGCAGAACGCGAACTCGTTCCGCGACACCGCCAAGGTGCTGCGCTTCACCCGCGCCGAGGTGTCTTGGGCGGCCGTGGGACTGGCGATCGGCGCCTACGAGGCCGCGGCGGCGTACGCCGTGGAACGGGTACAGTTCGGCAAGCCGATCGGCGGCCACCAGCTTGTGCAGGACCTGCTCGTGAAGAGCCTGGGCAACATCACGGCCAGCCTGGGCATGGTGGTGCGGGTCTCCCAGATGCTCGACGACGGCACCCAGCGCGACGAGCACTCTGCACTGGCGAAGTCGTACACGACGTCGCGGATGCGGGAGACCGTGTCGTGGTGCCGTGAACTGTTCGGCGGCAACGGCATCGTGCTGGACTACGACATCGCCAGGTTCTTCGCCGACGCCGAGGCGATCTACTCCTATGAAGGCACCCAGGAGATGAACACCCTCATCGTCGGCCGCAGCATCACCGGTCTGGCCGCGTTCGTCTGACCGGTCCGGGCGGGTCCGGCTGGCCCTGACCGGGACTTCGGACGAGAAAGTCATACTGGCGAACTAAGCTCTCCCGCATGCGAACCTCAGAAGCGGCCCGCGGCGCCGGAAGTCTGGTGATCATCCCGACCTACAACGAGTTCGAGAACCTGGAAAAGATCGTGTCTCGCCTGCTGACGGCCACGCCCGCTGCACACGTGCTGATTGTCGACGACGGCAGCCCGGACGGCACCGGCGCCCTGGCCGACCGGATGGCCGAGGCTGACGACCGCATCAAGGTCGAACACCGCACCGGCAAGCTCGGCCTGGGCTCCGCCTACGTGCTGGGCTTCATGTGGGGACTGGCGCGAGGCTACGAGTTCTTGATCGAGATGGATGCCGATGGGTCACATCCGCCGGAGCGCCTGCCCGACATGATCGGCCGGGTCGCCTCCGACGAACCCGGCGCCCCCGACCTCGCCGTCGGCTCCCGGTGGGTGCCCGGTGGCAGCGTGGTCAACTGGCCGCGGCACCGGCAGCTGCTCAGCCGAGGCGGGAACACCTACGCGCGCCTGGTGCTCGGTCTCTCGCTCAAGGACGTCACCGCCGGCTTCAGGGTCTACTCGTCGGCGACGATCGCGGCGATGGATCTCGCGGACGTGTCGTCGAAGGGCTACTGCTTCCAGGTCGATATGACCCTGCGGGTGCTCGATCAGGGCCGCTCGGTCGTAGAGCTCCCGATCGAGTTCCGCGAGCGGGAGGCCGGCGAGTCGAAGATGAGCCAGGCCATCGTGATCGAGGCCATGCTGCGGGTCACCCAGTGGGGATTCCAGCGTCGCTTCACGAGGATCCGCTCCGGCCGGGCGCAGGCCACGGTCCGTTAGATGGTCACCGTGCGGCGGGGAGCGCCTGAGGTGGACGCGATTGTGGTCGGCTCCGGCCCCAACGGGCTCGCTGCCGCGGTCACGCTGGCCAGGGCCGGCCTCTCGGTGCGGGTCTACGAGAGGTCCGCGACCGTCGGCGGCGGCGCCGAGACCGCGGAGCTGACCCTGCCGGGTTTCCACCACGACGTCTGTTCCGCCGTGCACCCGCTCGCGCTGGCCTCCGAGTTCTTCAAGCGGTTCGGGCTCGCGGACCGGATCGAACTTGTCGTCCCCGAGGTCTCCTACGGGCATCCGCTGCCGGGCGGCACCGCCGGGCTGGCCTATCGCAGCCTGGAACGCACCGCCGCCGAGCTGGGCCGGGACGGCGCGGCCTGGATTCGGTTGTTCGCTCCCCTGGTGGCACACTCCGAGCGGGTGGCGGAGTTCACCGGTGCGCAGCTCCTGCGGCTGCCGAGGCATCCGGAAACCGCGCTGCGCTTCGGTCTGCGGGCTCTCGAGCAGGGCAGCCCCCTCTGGGACCTGCGCTTCGCGGGGGAGACGGCGCCAGCCCTGCTCACCGGCGTCAGTGCGCACACGATCAGGGCGCTGCCGAGCATCGCCACCGCCGGCGCAGGCCTCACTCTCGCCACCTATGCGCACGCGGGCGGCTGGCCGATCCCCGTCGGCGGCAGTGGCGCGATCGTGACCGCGATGGTCGACGACCTGCTCGCCCACGGCGGCGAGATCGTCACGTCAACCGAGGTGCGGCGGCTGAGCGACCTGCCGCCGGCCCGCGTGGTGATGCTCGACCTGACGCCCCGGGCGCTGCTGCGCCTCGCCGAGGGCGAGCTGCCCGCCGCATACGCGCGGCGGCTGCGCGCCTTCAGATACGGCAACGGCGTCGCCAAGGTCGACTTCGCGCTGTCCGACCCGGTGCCGTGGCAGGCGGCCGGACTGCGGGCGGCGGGCACCGTGCACGTGGGCGGCACCCGGGCGCAGATCCGGCGAGCCGAGAACACCGTCGCGCGCGGCCGGCACGCCGAGGAACCCTACGTTCTCGTGTCCCAGCCCAGTGGCCTCGACCCCAGTCGCGCCCCGGCCGGTCAGCACACCCTCTGGGCGTACACCCATGTTCCGCGCGGCTCCGCCATCGACCAGACCGAGGCGATCGTGCGCCAGATCGAGCGCTTTGCTCCAGGGTTCCGCGACACCATCCTGGCCAGCGCCGCTCGCAGCGCGTCCAGCGTGGAAGCGCACAATCCCAATTACATCGGCGGCGACATCTCCGCCGGCGAGGTGAGCATGACCCAACTCGTGCGGCGGCCGGTTCTCTCGCCGGACCCCTGGCGCACTCCCCTGGACGGCGTCTACCTCTGCTCGTCGTCCACACCGCCGGGCCCGGGCGTGCACGGCCTGGCCGGCTGGCACGCCGCCCTCAGCGCTCTTCGTCACGACCTTGGGGTGCGCACCGCCCCCGATCTCTCCCCGACCAATCAGGAATAGGTGACACCGTGGCCGTTAACCATCGCACCATGAACTGCCCGCCCGAAAGCGTCTTCGCCGTTCTGGCGGACGGCTGGTTATACCCGAGCTGGGTCGTCGGGGCCTCCCGGATGCGGGACGTCGACCCGGCGTGGCCGATCGCAGGAAGCGTCATCTACCACTCTGTAGGCGTCTGGCCCGCCCTGATCGACGACACCACGTCGGTTCTGGAGTGGGATCCACCCCGGCACGCGCTGTTCAAGGCCCGTGGCTGGCCGCTCGGTGAGGCCCACGTGGCGTTGGATGTGAAGGCTCGCGGCGACGGATGCGTCGTACGCATCACAGAGGACGCCACCGCCGGCCCCGCCCGGTTCGTCCCGTCCTTCCTGCGTGAACCGGCCATCAGGATCCGAAACGAAGAGACGTTGCGCCGGCTCGCCTTCCTCGCCGAGGGCGGCGCCGGGTTCAACTAGCCCCGCCGCCGACGACGGGCGCGCCTGTCGAGACCCCGCAACCCGTCCCCGACAACGCGCCCATCCCGTCGGTCGAGCCTGTCGAGACCCCCCGAGCCATCCTCTGCAGGTAGGAAATGTTTTCGATATCCGTTCCGGACTTGCTGGCATTTCCTCGCATATAGGTGCGATTCGTTAGAGAATGGGGGTATGGACGACGAGCTGGATAGTGGCTCCACCGCACCGACGGGAACGACTCCCACCGGGTCGAACCTGCACGACTGGAACACCGGCCTGGCCGGTCCGGATCCCTTCACCGGCCCGGATGCCGACAGTCTGAGCGGCACTTCCGACATGAAGGCCGCCGGCCCTGCGGCCGGCCCCGCGACGGGCTCGAGCCGGGCCGGTCGGGGTCCGTCTAAGCCGCGGCCTGAGTGGCGGGATCCGGCCGAGCTGCCGGGGGTGCAGCGCGCGCATACCGGTGCGTTCGGTCAGAAGCTCCAGGCCCTGGATGATGCGGCGCGGACGGTGATGGCGGTGATGGATTCCATTGATGTGAACGCGTTGAGTGACCCGGAGGTGGTCGCGTTGACGCAGATGGTCGAGCGCACCGGCCGGCCGGTGGATGCCGCCCGGGTGGCCACCGCGACCGTGGTGGGTTACCGGTCCCGCAGCGGGCTGGGCACGGAGTCGCTGGCCTGGCGGTTGGGGGCGTCGCACCAGAATGATCTGCTGATCGGGCTGACCGGCACGTCGGTGCCGGAAATGAAACGGCGGGTGAGCCTAGGTGAGAAGGTCGCCCCGCGGATGCTGGGCGGCACGGTCCTCGAGCCCGAGTTCCCGTTCGTGGCCGCAGCCTTGGCGGCCGGGGAGATCGGTCTTGATGCGGCCGAGAACATCGTGAAGGGCCTGGCCGACTACAAAGTGCACGGCCACTTCGACGCGGACCAGTCGCTGGTGGACGGCGGTGAGGCCGAGCTGGTGGAATCCGCGACCGGGTCGGTATTCGGCCGCACCCCCGGCCCCGGCGACACCAACACCGCCACCAACACCGCCACTCACACCGACACCGACGGTGCCGGGCCTGCCTGCACGGGACCGATCGCTCGCCTGGGCGACTCGGCGGGGTTCACCTTCCCGGCGGACCGGATCCGGGAGATGGCGGCGACGTGGCAGGCGGTGTTGAACCCGGACGGGGCCGCGCCCACCGCGGAGATCGTCGAGGCCAAATCCACGTTCTCGTTCGGCAAACTCAGCCAAGGCCTGCACCCGCTGCGCGGCGGGGTGACGCCGGAGCTCAAGGGCATCATGCAGACCCTGTTCAACACGTTCCAGTCCGCCCGCAGCGCTCCCGCGTTCCCGTCCGCGGAGGAGCAGCAGCGTATCGAGGCCGGCGAACTCGTGCCCGGCGAGATCCTCGACGAACGCGACGGCGGCCAGAAACGCGCCGATATTCTCCGCGGCATCCTGGTCCAGGTCGCCCAAGACCCCCGCACCCCGACCATGGGCGGAATGCCGCCGACGGTGATGGTGCACGTGAACGCGCACGACCTGCACACCGGGGTCGGGGTCGGCTGGATCGACGGCGTCGAGGGGCCGATCTCGATGAAGACGATCAACCAGATGATCGACAACGGCGGCTTCCGGCCGATCTTCTTCGGCGGCACCGGCACCGTCCTCGCCCTCGGCGACAAAGTCCGCTGCTTCACGCCGCTGCAACGCAGGGCGATCACCGCCCGAGACGGCGGCTGCATCATCCCCGGCTGCACCTGCCCACCGCAATGGACCGAAGTCCACCACGTGCAGCCGTGGCAAAACGGCGGCCCCACCAACGTGAGCAACGGGGTGCTGCTGTGTTGGTATCACCACCACAACATCGACACCTCGGGGTGGCACATCCGCATGGTCCTGGGCATGCCCGAAGTCAAAGCACCCCACTGGATCGACCCCACCGGAACCTGGCGAAAACCACCCCAACACCTTGCCCACGACCCCAAATACCGCCGGCAAGACGAGTAGCCGCGGCACCTCGACTCGTGGGCGCCGGGTCAGGTCAGGTCAGGCCAGGGCGAGGAAGAGCTTCTCCAGCTCGTCCACGGTGAGTGATTCGGCGTTGTCGGGGTCCGCGATGCAATCCCGCATCGCCGAGGAGACGATCGTGAACCCGGCCCGGTCGAGAGCGCTCGACACCGCGGCCAGCTGTGTGACGACATCCTTGCAGCTACCGCCGGCCTCGACGGCAGTGATGACCGCACTCAGCTGCCCCTGCGCGCGACGCAGCCGGTTGAGCACTTTCTTCTGGTTCACGGCACGCTGGTCGTCGGTCACGACCGTCGCCACTGGAGTCGACTCGGTCATGACCGGATCCCGTCCAGCGCCGTGGGCAGGCCGGCCTGCTGCCAGGCGTTCATGCCGCCGGTCACGTTGACGGCCTCGACTCCGTTGCGTTCAAGGAATGCGGCGCCCTGCAGGCTTCGGCCTCCGGCTGCGCAGATGACGTAGACGGGGCTGTCCCGCGGTACCTCGTCCAGCCGTTCGCTCAGTTCACCCAGGGGAATGGGGATGGCACCGGCCGCGTGACCGGCCTCGAATTCGTAGGGTTCGCGCACATCGACCACGACGGGATCGGAAAGGGCTGCGAGTTCGGTAACCGAGATGTCGGTCATGTGGGGTCCCTTCGGAACGGAGAGCGGGGCACGACGGTATACCCCTGAGGGTATCAGAAGATGGGGGCAGGTTGAGAGGAGGTCGCCCCAGTACCCTAGACACATGCCCGCCGTTCAGAGCCGCCTCACAGTTCGCCTGTTCGCGACCCTGGTGTTCTTCAGCGTGTTGGCCGGCCAGTTCTGGCGAAACCTGCTCGGCTGGTGGGGCTTCGGCGCCATCGCCGTGTTCATTCTGGTCGGCAGCATCGGTCTCCTCGTCTCCCTGAAGCCCGAGTGGACCTGGCGCGGCTTCCCGAAGTCCCTGGCCGCGTTCATGCTCGTCGCCACGGTGTCCCTCGCCTGGTCGGCATATCCAGGGGCGAGCGCGATCGGTATCACCCTGCAGTGGATCACCACGATCACCGCCCTGTTCCTGGCGCTGTGCCTCACCTGGGCCGAGCTCCTGCGCACACTCGCGGTCGCTCTGCGGTGGATCCTCGGCCTCTCGATACTCTTCGAGATCGTCGTCGCCGTGTTCATCGGCCACGCGGTGCTCCCGTTCTGGGTTGAATACACCGGCAAGATCCCGGCCGCGTTCTACTGGTCGCGCGGACTGCTGCTGGAAGGCGGCCCGATCGAGGGCATCGTCGCCAGCCGCAACCTGCTCGGCTTCATCGCCCTGCTGGCACTGATCGTCTTCGCCGTGCAGCTCTTCGCCGGCACCGTGGCCCGCGGCCGCGGCATCGCCTGGGTGACCGTGGCCCTCATCATGCTGTGGCTGACCCGGTCGGCCACAGTGTCCGTCGCCCTCCTCGCCGTCACCATCGCCCTGCTCTTCACGCTGTGGGCCCGCCGGCTGCCGCCGATGGGCCGGCGCCCGCTCTACCTGAGCGCCGCCGCGGTCCTGGCCACCGTGGTGGTCGGGCTCGTCGCGTTCTCGCCCACACTGCTTTCGATGCTCGGCAAGAGCGAAGACCTGACCGGACGTTTCGACATCTGGGGCCGGGTCATCGATCTCGCCGGCGAACGCCCCCTCGTGGGCTGGGGCTGGGTGAGTTACTGGGTACCGTGGGTCGAACCATTCGACGGCCTCGCGGTGCGCAAAGGCGTGCAATACCTGCAGGCCCACAACGCCTGGCTGGATGTCTGGCTCCAACTGGGCATCCTCGGCCTGATCATCTTCGCCGCGCTCACCCTCTCGACCCTGTGGCGGTCCTGGTTCCTGGCCGTCGACAGGCCCCGCCTGGGCATCGCCGACACTGAAACCTACGCCGTCTCCTCGATCCTGCCCCTCCTGCTCACGGTGGCGCTGCTCGCGCAGAGCCTGGCCGAAAGCCGGATCCTCGTCGAATCCGGCTGGGTGCTTCTCGTGATCCTGGCCGTGCGGTCCAAGCGTCCCGGCGCAGACGCGGAGCTGCTCGGCCTGGGCCGGCGATGACCGGCCCCGCACGGCCCCCCTACGTTCCTGACGCCATCACCGCGGTGCTCGCATCGCCGCGGTTCAGCGCAACCCTCACTCACCTGATCCTCGGGTTCGCCTTTTCAACACACCTGCTGCGCAGCCTGATGGGCTGGCCGGGCCTGCTCGCCGCACTGGTGTGTCTGGTCGTGCTTGCGACAGCCTCCATGATCGCCCGGCGGCAGAGCATTGAGTGGCACGGCCTGCTGCCCCTGTCGATCCTGGTCTTCCTGGTCTGGTGCGCACTGTCGGTGCTGTGGAGCGGGTATGCGCTGCAGACCGTCAGCGGCGTCGCCTACCAGCTGGCCTTCGCGTTCCTGGCGATCTACGTCGCCCTGGTGCGCGACACCATTCAGATCGTTCGAGCCACCGGCGATGTGCTCAGGCTGCTCCTCGGGCTGTCCCTGGCCCTCGAAGTGCTGTCCGGACTGCTCCTGGACCTACCGATCGCATTCCTCGGCGTGCAGGGCAACATCACCATGCTCGGCCCCATCCAGGGCGTTTTCGGGTCGCGTAACGCCCTCGGCCTGGTATCCCTGATCGCCGCGATCAGCTTCATCATCGAGTTGCGGTCCCGCTCCGTACGACCGGGCCGCGCCGCCGCCTCGATAGCGCTGGCCCTGCTCGGCCTGCTGCTGACCCATTCCCCGGTGTTCGTCGTCGTGGCGAGCGCCGTCGGCATCGCCGCGCTGGCCCTGTACTGGCTGCGCCGCACCCGAGCCGAGGACCGCTGGCTGCTGCAGCTGAGTCTGCTCGGCGCCACGGTGCTCGCTGCCCTGTTCGCCTTCGTCGGCCGCACCGGCATCATCGACCTGCTCAACGCCGGCAGTGAATTCGAGACCCGGTCATCGCTGTGGCGCGAGATGTGGCGGCTGGTGGAGGTCCATCCACTCGAGGGTTGGGGCTGGACCGGGATCTGGCCACAGGACGTCAGTCCGTACGGCTGGCTCGACTTCGTCACCGGTAGCCGGCACTCCTCCGCCCTCAACGCATTCCTCGACGTGTACTTCCAGGTCGGCCTGGTCGGGTTCCTCTCATTCGTGGTGTTGGTGGCACTGGCCTTCATCAGGTCGTGGCTGCTCGCCTCGAACAAGAAGCCCGTGGTGTACGTCTGGTCGCCGCTGGTCCTGGTGGTGCTTCTGGTCACCTCGGCGGCCGAGAGCACCGTGCTGGTCGAGTTCGGCTGGCTCCTGCTGTTGATTTGCTCCGTCAAGGCCGCGCAGGGCCAGAGCTGGCGCCGACTGCTATCGCCCAGCCCGCGCAACGAACTGATCTGATCTGATCTGATCTGATCTGATCTGCCCGGCTCCCCCACGGGTCAGCGGATGGTGGAGATGGTCAGCGTGGCGGTCGTACCGTCTGATGCGACATAGGACCCGCTCGACTGCGGCACCAGGATGTCGGCGTACCGTGCGGCCCAATCATTCGAGCAGCGCCCATCGGTCAGCACCAGGGTCGCGCTCGCCTGCCGGGCCGCCACCGGGTCGAGGGCTCCTCCCGCGGCGACGATGGCGTTGACCGCGCCGAAATCCTCCGGCCACGCCATCCCATAGTGGAAGTACGCGATGGGAACCCCCGCGGTGACCTTCACGACCCGCGGATCCAGGCACGGGCCCACGATAAGCAGCGTCCCCGGACTCTCCGAAGCCGATTCCCTCGCGAGGCCGGCCGCAACCCGGTACCGGTCGGAGTCCGTGTCCATGAGAGCCCTGGCCTGGAACGAGCCGGCGAAGCGGACGAAGTCCCCCATCGACACGAACGCCAGCACGGCCACCACCGCGAACCCGGCCAGGCCCACCCACCGACCCACCGATAGGGCCCGAAGGTCCCTCGCCACCAGCACCAGCACCGGAAGGATGGTGGCGGCAATAAGGAAGAACATATCGATCCACAGCCGGTACGGTTCCGCGTTGGCGCCCCACAGGTCGTTCGACGCCAGCAACAGCCAGGCCGTCGCGCCGCCCAGCGCGTAGGCGGCCCATTCGGGTCGCCGCCGGATCAGGCCCGCGATCGCGATCCCGACCAGCGGCACGATCAGAACGGTGCCGCCCAGCAGGCCCGCGGCTGCCGGCACCCCGAGCTGGGAATTCGACGCAACCCTGTACAACAGGAACGGGTCACCAGCGGCCAGCCCGCCGACCGTCGCAGCGATCTGCGGCGAGGCCCCGAGCGCCGCGGTGCCGAAAAACAGCACGACGACCCCCCTCGTTCGCACAATCAGTACCCCCAATCCGGGCGCCATCGGCAGCAGTCCGAACACGAGGGCGGGCAGCTGGCCGAACTCGGCGGCGACCCGCGGACCCCAGACGAAGAGCACCGGGATCAGGCCGATGCTGACAACAGCGAGAATCAGCCAGCGCCCGCTGACGATAGTCAGCACGGCGAGGACCCCGGCAAGGAAATACACCGCGGCGATGAAGGAGTAGGTCTGCACGTTTGCGAGCAGACCGATCACCAGGCTGAGCCCGATGGTGCCGAACAGGCGCACGCGCTGTCCGTGCGGCCGCCACCAGAGCCAGCCGAGACTGAGCAGCACCATCCCCGCAATCGACAGGGAGACGGCTTCACCGTTGAGCGGATGCAGCACCGCGAACGGACCCCAGAGCACGGCGTGGGAGGCCAATTCGGTGTACCAGCCGTCGCCCTGGAACGCTGCGAAGGTTCCCAGCAGGAACGGAATCGGGGCCAATAGGCCCATCCACCACCGGTTTCCGGCCGCAATGAGCACCGTGGCGAGCACGGCAACCAGCACCAGCTGCGCCACCAGGCCGGTGATGTTCCACGCGGTGATCGGCGTCAGCCCGAACGCCCGCGCTACCAGTCCCGCGAACTCGTAGTACGCCCGCGGGTACGTGTTCGACCCGGTCTCGGTGTCCGGCTCGACGTCCTGGAACTGCCCCTCAGAAAAGTTCGTGACAATTGCCAGGTAGCCCAGTTGATCGTGCTCGAAGAAGGCACGAAACCGGTTGATCGACCAGCCGGGATTCGCCAGGTACATGCCGGCCTGCGTGGCCGCGAACACGGCCACCGCCACCAGAACACTCGCGCCGCACGCCAGCCACCCGCGTACGGATGTCCCCGCCGACCGTTCAGAGTCCACTGGCTCGCCCTTCCGGTGCCACGTGTGATGCTGTGTCGGTGAACTTAGCGGGCGATCGAGATCCGCGCTTCCCCCTATAACGGGATTTCAGGAGCGGGGACTGAGAAGTCTAAGCTGGCATTTCACGAATCCGCGGATGCGCTACGGCTCGCCAGGCCCGCCGCCCGCACCATCCGCTGAACAAGTGCAGCTACAATCTTGCGAGCTCTCCGGCCGCCCCGCGCGGGAGAGAGCACACAGTCCCTGACGCAGTCAAGTGATCGGAACCAGTTCGAGTGAGTCAAAAATTTCCTGCTGACCTGAGCGAGTTCACGGTCCCCGGCCACAGCCGCGGAATCATCGACGCCCTGTCGTACCGGTACCTTCTGCGGCTGCTGATCCGGAAGGGCACCCTCACCCGCTATCACGGCTCGGTTCTCGGTTGGGTGTGGTCGTACGTCAAGCCCGCCGCCCAGTTCCTGGTGTTCTACCTGGTCTTCGGGTTCTTCCTCGGGCTCAACAAGGGGATAGACAACTTCCCGATCTATCTCTTCTCCGGCATGATCGCGATCAACCTGTTCGGCGAGGCCTTCGGCAACGCGACCAGGTCGATCGTCGACAACACCGCCCTGGTGCAGAAGATCTATCTGCCCCGGGAACTGTTCCCGATCTCTGCCGTGATCGTCGCCTTCGTGCATTTCCTCCCGCAGGTCTTGATCCTGGTCGTCGTCTGTTTGTTCGCGGGCTGGGTACCCACCCTGGTCGGCATCGCGAGCATCATCCTCGGCATGCTCATCGTCGTCACCCTGGCCATCGGTCTCGGACTGTTCTTCGGGGCCATCAACGTGGCGTTCCGCGACGCGCAGAACCTCGTCGAACTGATCCTCCTCTTCGCGACCTGGACCTCCCCGGTGCTGTACGCGTGGACGATGGTCGCCGACAAGGTCTCACCCTGGGTCTTCAACCTCTACCTCTCCAACCCGCTCACCTCCGCAGTTGAGTTGTTCCACGCCGGCTTCTGGTTCAGCACCACAACGGGCTCCCTGCCCCAGCCGCCGCACCTGGCCGCGTTCAGCCTGATCGGCCTGCTGATTTCGCTCATCATCCTTGCTATCGGGCAACTCGTCTTCAAGCGTCTGGAGGGGCACTTTGCCCAGAACCTCTGATCCGGCCCTGCCGCGCATCATCATCGACGGCGTCGACAAGACCTTCATCCTTCGGCACACCCACTCGTTCAAGGAATCGTTCATCGCCAAGCTTCAGAAGAAGAAGACGACGACAAGTTTCTCCGCGCTTTCCGACATCGGTTTCACCGTTCAGGAGGGCGAATCCGTGGCCCTGCTGGGCTACAACGGCTCCGGAAAGTCCACCCTGCTCAAGCTCATCTCCGGGGTGATGCGACCCGACTCCGGCCGGATCCTCACCCGCGGGCGGGTCGCCGGCTTGATCGAGGTCGGTGCCGGGTTCCACCCCGATCTCTCCGGCCGGGAGAACGTGTACCTGAACGCCGCGATTCTCGGCATGAACAAGGACGAGATCGACCGCCGGTTCAACGACATCGTCGAATTCTCCGAGATCGGCGAGTTCATCGACACCGAGGTCAAGCACTATTCGTCGGGCATGTTCGTCAGGCTGGCGTTCTCCGTGGCGATCCACACCGAACTGGACATCCTGCTGGTCGACGAGGTTCTGGCCGTCGGTGACGCCCCTTTCCGCGAGAAGTGCAAGAAGAAGATCCAAGAGCTCACCGATCAGGGTAAGACCATGCTCGTGGTGAGCCACGATGTCGATATGGTCACCCAGGTCTGCAAACGGGGGATCGTGCTGCGCGACGGCAAGGTCTGCTTCGACGGCGCCGTCAACGACGCTGTCGCCTCGATGCAAGGGAACGGTGCGTAACGCTGTGACGGCCCAGAGCGCCGACGAGGAAGCAGACCAGAAGTCCTCTGGCTTCATCCTCATCGTCGCGGCCACCGGAATCGTGGGCATCGCGGGGTACGTCATCACCTGGCTGGTGCCCGCCGTGATCGGCGTCGGCCCGTACGCCGTGTTCGCCGTGTTCTGGTCGTTCATCTTTCTCGTCGCCGCGGCGCTCTCGGGCATCCAGCAGGAGGTCACCAGGGCGACGCATCCGCGCGACACCGGCAACACCAGCTACCGCAACCGAGCAGGCGTCTTCGCTGTGGCCGCGTTCCTGGTCGTCCTGGCGCTCGTGCTGGGCACCGCCCCGCTCTGGCAGGCTCAGGTCTTCCCCACCGACGGCTGGTCGCTGGTCGTGCCGTTGGCGGTCGGCGCCGCCTCCTACGTGCCCCTCGCGGTGCTGGCCGGGTCGCTCTACGGCATCGGCCACTGGAAGGCCCTCTTCGGCCTGATCGTCGTTGAAGGTGTGCTGCGGCTGGTGCTGATCGGGATCGCGCTGGCCTTCCTGCCCGGTTCAGTTCCGCTCGCGTGGGCTGTCGCCATCCCGTTCCCCGTCACCGTGCTGGCCATCTGGCCCTTCGCCAGGTCCCGCGTCGTCGGCAAGACCCAGCTGGACGTCGCGCTGCCTGCTCTCACCTGGAACGTCGTGCGCACTATCGTCGCAGCCGCGTCGATGGGCCTGATGGTCAGCGGGTTCCCGCTCGTGCTCAGCCTCACCTCACCGGCGGTGCCCGCCGCCGAACTCGGCCTCGTCATTCTCGCGGCCACCCTGACCCGGGCTCCGCTGATCGTCGTGGGGATGGCCCTGCAGAGCTTCCTCATCGTCTTTTTCCGCGGTCGACTGGACCGGTTCTGGCGATCGCTGCTGCAGCTCGAGGCCCTGGTCCTGGGTCTGGGCGCCGTCCTGGCCGTCCTCGGCTTCCTGGCCGGTCCCGCCGTGTTCGCCTTCCTTTTCCCCGGCCAAAGCGTGCCAGAGGGCTGGGTCATCGCAACCTTCGTGGCCTCCTCCGCGCTCGTCGGTGCGCTGTGCGTGAGCGCTCCCGCGGTGCTCTCCCGCAACGCGCACAGCGCCTTCACCGCCGGCTGGGTCGTCGCCGCCCTCACCACCGTGGTCTGCCTGCTGCTGCCCGTCGACTTCCTCGAGCGCACCATGCTCGCGCTGCTCGTCGGACCGGCCGCCGGCGTTCTCCTGCACGGCGTGTACCTCGCCGTCGCACGGAACGGCGAAGCCGCACCCTTCGCCCCTGACGCGCTGGTCACTGACTGATGTCAGTCACCACGACACCAACCTCACTGACAAAGGACACCATCACCATGAACCGCACCGGCCCGCATAGGCTTGCCGACCTCAAGTGGTTCGCACTCACAGCCGTGACAGTGGGGTTCCTCGCAGTGATCCCACTGATCTGGAACCGACGCTTCTATTTCCAGGATGATTCGGAAAACGGCGCGTTCGGCGTGTGGTACCACATTGGGCAGAGTTTACTGGCGGGAAAGATCCCGGTCCTGAATCCTTCGGTGTGGTCTAGTGGAAACTACTTGGCGGAAGGCCAATGGGGCACCTGGAACCCGCTTATCATGCTCATCGGCGTCGCCGCGTACCTCTGCTCAAATGCCGTCGTCTTCATGACTGTGCTCAAGGTTCTGATGCTCATGCTCGCCGGAACCGGCGTGTATCTCCTCGCCCGTTCGTACAAGACCGCCCCCCCGCTGGCCTACGTCGCCGGGTTCGCCGTCACTCTGAACGGCTTCACCATGTATTTCGATGCCCCCTCATGGGTAACCGGACTCCTGGTCTGGGCGCTAGTTCCGTACTTCTGGGTCGCGCTGCGCAGGCTCACACAACACTCCGCCAACCCCCTGCCGGCTTTCCTGGTCGGCTATCTGATCGTCACCGTCGGTTACCTGCAGGGCACCTTCGCCATCGGGTTCGTATTGCTGGCCGTAGGTATCGACTCCCTCATTCGGCGCCGATGGCCCGAGGCGCTCCGTGTTGTCGGGGTCGGGGTCGCACTCGTTCTCGTGGCCATCACGGTTTTCCTGCCCGGCGTCCTGACGGCCTCCGTCACCAACCGCGCAGTCAGCATCATGGGCAACGACGGCATGATGAGTGTCGATCTCGGCGGTCTTCTCAGCTCCACCATCGCTACCGGCTACCCCCAGGTCGCATCTTGGTGGTGGACCGGTCCGACGGCGACCGCGCCGGTCGTCTACGTCGCCTGGTTCCTTCCCGTCCTGCTATTCGTCGACTGGCGCAAGGCCATGGCCAACCGGTCCCATGTGCGCGACCTGACCATTGTCATGGGCTTGGCGCTAGCGTACGTACTGTTGCCAACCATCCTTGGACCCCTGCGGTACCCGGTGCGGTTCATGCCGTATCTCGCCCTCACTTTGATCGTGCTCACGGTGGTCGCCCTAAGTCGTGCCGCCATCAGGCACCCCGGACGCAAGCGCCTGGTCGCGGCCTCACTCTTCATCGTCGCCGCGGTATACCTTTCATGGGCCCAATTGCCGCCGCACTATCTCGCTCTCTTCGCGGCCGGCGCGATCGCGATTGGCGGCCTCGCCGCAATTTGGTGGCTGATCCGCCGGGCCGACGCCGTACCGTCAGCAGCTTGGACGTCCGTTGCCGCTGTTGTCGTCGCCGGCAGCCTGGTACTCACAGCTGCGCAGCACTATGACACCCATTCCAGCCCTCTGTCGATGAACAATGTCCCCGCCGACACCAGCATTCCTCAAGGAGTCCTCGCCGGAATCGACGGCGACGTCATTGTTGTGGGCGATCCCGTGGACTACCAGAGCGACCCTGCGGCTTGGCGGGAGACCCTGATGGCGAACACGTGGTACCTCAGCCCCGCCGCCGTGCAAAACCGGTATCAGCTCATCGGCTTCTCCCAGTACAACGCGACGATGTGCCTGCAGTATCTGGGCGGCACCTGCCCCGGGCTTTTGACTACTTTGTTCGAGACCCGAGATGCCACGGGTATGCTGCTTGTTGACCAGCTGTCCATCGACAACATCCAGATCCTCAAAGTCTCGTTTGAGAACGAGCAATCTGCGACTGACTCCGGCACGGGCACAGAGACCGAGAATGAGACGGTGACGTGGGACACGCCCCCTGAGGGCTGGAGTCTGGTGGAGGATACCGGGCTGACCGTAGTCTGGAGCCGGGACGAACCTGTAGGTCCGGCCGGCGGCGTCGTGTGGACGAGCGGGGGCACCAGCGTCGAGACGCTCTCCCAAACCGACACCTCCGTCACGATGAAGGTACTCTCAGTCGCCTCTGAGGGGGGGACCGTGGCCCTGAGCAGACTGGCCTGGCCGGGATACTCGGCGGAGCGCGCCACGCTCACCGCGGCGCCTGTAGACGGCTTTCTCCTTGGGCTGGATATCCCGCAGTCCTCGGAGGGTGAAATCGTCACCGTGACGTTCCAGCCGCCAGGCTGGGCCATCGAGCTGACGGCCTGGCTGACCGCTATGGGTGGCATCCTCATCTGGACGATCCTCGTCGTGATCGGCCACCTGCGCCGCCGCTCCAACCGCACCGCCGCCTAGCTGTACTGCCCAGGGACGTTGGTTGATGTGTGACGTCTTGAAATGACGAAGACCTCCGGTGGAGGGTGGAGCTGTCTAGTTCCCCAACCCGTCCG